>NZ_JBLFJW010000004.1:0-215856 GCF_047713085.1 Pantoea sp. sgz302252 | reverse complement strand
CGGTGCAGGCGGTCGCGGGTGAAGTCGATGAGCGGTGTGTCACCGAGCTTCATGCCTGCCAGATGGCCGGAGCCGTAGGTCAGCCACTCTGCGGCCGGGAGACCGTCAGGTGTGACGCAGGTGGCGAGTCCGGCCTGCCATGCGTGGCGGGTGTCGTGCTGCCACAGCAGTTCTTCAGAGTCCGCGGCGTGGACGGTCTGCCGTTCACGTGTGAGGCGGCCCTGGTCGTTGTAGTCATAGTGAACGGCCACGCGCTGGCCTTCGCTGAGGTGACAGATACCGCTCAGCCAGCCGCGCTCATCATACTGCCACTGCTCCGCCGGTTCGCCGCTGACCGTGCGGTGCGTCAGCCGGTCAGATTCATCGTAGTGCCAGAGGGTGATGAGGCCTTCATCGTCACTTTGGGTGAGTTTGCCGGTCAGCCCGTATTGGTAGCGCTGCGTGCGGCCATCGAACCCGGTCTGCTGCATCAGGCGGTCCAGTGCATCCCAGGTGAATTCCGTGTGGCGGCCGTTTTCATTGGTCAGTTGAATGACACGCCCGGCATCATCATATGCCATCTGCCGGGTCAGGCTGCCGGAAGTGGTACTGACCGGTCGCCCGGCGGCGTCGAACTGCGTTTCCCGGCGGGTGCTGTCCGGGAGCACTGTCACGGTGAGGTCGCCTGCGGCATTGTATTCATAGCGGGTCTGATGCCCTGCCGCGTCCGTCTGGCAGACCAGTCGGCCACGGGCGTCGTACTCACGCTGCAGGCTCAGCCCTTCTTCGCCGGATACCGCCGTCAGTTGCCCGAAGCGGTCGTATTCATAACGGGTCTGATAGCCCGAGCAGTCGGTAGAGGTCAGCAACTGGCCGTAGCAATTCCACGCCATCTTTTGCTGGCTGCCAGTGGCGTCCTCGCGGGTGGCCGGAAGTTCATTGCGTGGTGAATCAAAGGTATAGCGCACCGTATCGCCGTGACGGTCCGTTTCAGCCGTCAGCCGCCCCTGTGCGTCATATTCCCGTTGACTACGCAGACCGTCCGGGTAGGTGGTGCGGATAAGCTGCCGCTGCGGGCTGTAGCTGAAGGTGGTGATTCTGCCATCGGGGCTGACGATGGCATCTAACAGCCCGGAGCCCGGGCTCAGCCGGAACGCCGTCTTTCGTCCGGCCGCATCAGTCTGCGCCACCAGCCGGCCGTAGGGGTCGAACTCGCTGTGAGTCACTGAACCGTCGGCGAACACCTTCTTCACCACCCGCTTCAGGCCACCTTCACCTTCGGTGTGCAGCACTTCCTGGCGTTTCAGGCTGTCGGTAATGATGACCCGGTCTTTTTCATACACGTACGCGTAACTCAGGCCCGCCGGGTTGTGCTGCGCCGTCACCCGGCCTGCCGCATCGTAGCGATACTGCGTGGCCGGACGCCCGGCGTAATGGTGTGCCACCATCCGCCCGGGATATGCCTCATCGTAAGCAAAATGACGCGTCTGCACGCCGCTGCGGTCATGGACGGCGGTCAGCTCACCGCGAGGCGAGTACGCATAGCGCACCAGCGGCCGGGCGGGTAAATCCTGCGGATATTCCGGGTCCTGCGTCAGCCACACCTCCGTCAGGCGGATACCGGCGTCTGTCCCGTAGCGGGTCTGCGGCACGTCAGGAAATCGCGCGTAGTTCAGCCTGAAGCAACGACCTGCGCCGTCGGTGACCGTCATTATCGCCCCGGCAAAGACCCCGTCCGCGGCACGACGAAATGAAAGTGTGCGGCCCAAATTATCCACCAGCCCGGTCAGCACCCGGTACGGCGGCAGCGGCGCGGGCAGCACCTCATCCGCCTGTGGCACACGCTCACACCAGCCTAAAATCCACCATGGCCCCTGCAGACTGCTGGTCGCCAGATAAACGTGCGGACTTAGGCGCAGGGCCTCCGGCACTTTGCCCCACAGTACCGCCAATGGATGGCCCTCATACAGCCGGTCCACCCCGCCGCGCGCCAGCCAGAAAGACTCGCTGCGGCTGAACGCCAGCTCTCCCGGCAGCAGCGGTTCGAAGTGAATGCTGCGCCCGCCGTTGTCGTTGAGGATGAGTTCGCCCGGCGTAAGCAGCAGATGAATATCGGAAGGGGCTTTCCAGCCCGGACCGAACACCCCGACCGGGGCCGGGGTACGGGTCTGGTAGCTGCTGTAGGTGCGGGAGAGCACAAAGGGCATCGGGCCCGGCAGGGCAAGGTCGGTCTCATCGGGCAGGACTTTGGCCCCAGGCAGCGGGTTCACCGGACTCCCGGACACCACCCCGCCCGGGCAAACCGAGCAGGCGACGCCGGTGGGGGCGCCAATCATTACCCCGAGTGAGCCCTGCACAATCGGACCGCCTATGGCCGTCATATCTCCCTGTCGTGCCGCCGGTTTGCCACTCATCACCCTGTCCTGTTGAATAATGATAATGGCCGGATTTTACGCAGGGGATGGCGTGCGGAACCGTGACTCGGCTCACGAACAAAAATATAGTTAATTGTTTTTAAAGGAATTTATTTGTTTTGGTGATGACTGAATGATTACGGATTCGCATAGGAAATAGGTGAACAATACCGATCGCTCTACGCGATCGGTATTTCCGGGCGTTATTAAATTGATGGATGAGTTCTAAGGTTTTTTCTCATCAGTTGCTGACCGGTTTTTCGGCACGTCGTCGCAAGGCTTCTCTTTCGGGCAGATCAAATCCAGCATTTTCAGCGTCACGCCGTTACTCCAGCCAAAGCCGTCCTGTAACGGATATTCGCCGCCACCTCCGCCCGTACCGGTAGACGTAATGTCATATTTCTCGACCAGCTTTTTCTCACGATCGTAGGTGTGCTGCACGTTAGTCAGGAATCGCCAGCTGACTTCCATCGCGATGTTGTCCTTACCGTAATTTTGCAGCCCTTCAGTGGCGACCCATTGCAGCGGAGCCCAGCCGTTCGGTGAATCCCACTGCTGACCGCTGTTGACGGTCGTGGTCGCAATACCGCCCGCTTTCAGCAGGCGAGATTCCGTAGCCGCCGCCATTTTTGAGGCCCGATCATTGGAAGCCGCATTCACATAAAGCGGGAACAAGGCAGCGGCTGTCAGCTGATTGCGCACTTTGTGGGATTTCAGGTCGTAATCGGCATACCAGCCTTCTTTATCGTTCCACAAATAGTGTTCCATCGCTTTCTGGCGTGTGCCTGCCATTGCGTCATAGCTTGAGGACTTCCCGTCATCGCCTGCTGCTTTACTGGCGCGAGCGATGATTTTTTCCATCTTGTACATCAGAGCATTGAGGTCGACCGGCACAATGCTGGTGGTGCGGATGGTGCTGAGTTTTTGCGGATCATCCATCCAGCGCGAACTGAAATCCCAACCGGAAGCGGCGGCGGAACGCAGGTCGCGGTAAATCTCTGTCGCCGGGCGATTCGGATTACTTTTGGCGGTATTCACGTCATCCAGCCAGGATTCTGGTCGCGGTGTGTCTTTATCATCCCAATAGCGGTTTAACACCGTGCCATCAGCGAGTTTCACCACGCGCTTGTCGGCTTGCCCGGCCTGGAGATTCTCCTGCCCGTCCATCCAGTAAGCGTGCTCTTTCTCCATTTGCGGAAGGTATTTCTTCAGCGCGGCATCGCCATCGTGGGTGGCGAGCAGTTCGACCATCAAAGAGAAGAACGGGGGCTGCGAACGGCTCAGGTAATAGCTACGGTTGCCATTGGGAATGTGGCCCCAGGTATCGATTTCCCAGGCGAAGTTATCCACCATATCTTCGATTTTGTCCCAGTGTCCGCTCTCGGCAAGCCCCAGCATGGTGAAGTAGCTGTCCCAATAATAGACTTCGCGAAAACGCCCGCCGGGTACCACATACGGTTTGGGCAACGGCAGCAGGGAATCCCATTTGGCGGCGGTATCCGTGGTGCGCGTCAACACCGGCCACAGGCCATCAATATGTGCCCGCAGGCTCTCGCCTTCAGGCGGTATGTACTTATCTTTCTCTTCCGGCAGCGTGAAATTCACATCAACAAAATGGCGAAGATCAAAACTGCGCTGGTTCCGCTGCATGCGGTAATCCGCAAGGATCATCAGCGGGTCACCTTTGGGGATCGCATCAGCAAAGGTTTTCTGATCCGGGAAAAGTTTGGCGCTCTGCACATCATTAAAGAGTGGCCCGAGGAGTACGTCCGGGGACTGCGGCGGTGCAGAAGGCGCATCGTCGGCCTGTGCAGAGGCAAGAGTCAGTGAGAGAAGCATGCCGCCAAGCGCGAGTGGCAAAGCAGCGTAAAGGGGAGAGGTGCGGCGCAAAACGGGTTTTCTCATCGGTTATTCTCCTTGTAAGAAGCGCTAATTCCGCAGTTTCAACCATAGACGAATATCCACTGGTGCGCGTGTCGGGGTTAACGTTTTATGCTTTTCCAGACAAATTACCGGGACATTCGCGTGTGACCGGGAAAACAAAAAAGAGGGGGAGATTGCGCATCGAACCCTTTCAGATCACATAAAGCAAAAAACATAAGAAATTAGCAAAAAATCATAATGGATCTGTTTTCCACGCCTGTGCAAAGAATAACGCCTCAAACTGGAACCGGTTGCAGTTCAGTATCCTTAAAGGGGAAATATATCGTGGCTGGAGAAAAACTCTCTGTCAGAGAAAAAGTCGGCTATAGCCTGGGTGATGCCGCAAGTCATATTGTATTTGATTCCTCAGTCGCTATTCTTGCCTGGTATTATACCGACATTTATGGCTTGCCTCCGGCGGTCATGGGCACCATGTTTTTACTGGTTCGCATATTAGACGCTATTACTGACCCCATTATGGGCGCGATTGCGGATGCCACAGCCACCCGCTGGGGCCGCTTCCGCCCGTGGTTGCTTGCCATTTGCATTCCGTTTGCCGTCAGCTGCGTGTTGGTCTATTCCATTCCGAGTTTTTCCGACAGTGGTAAAGTGGTGTATGCCGTCGCGGCATATATATTTATGACACTGATGTATACCGCCATTAATATTCCTTACTGTTCATTGGGTGCGGCATTGACCACGGACCCCCAGGAAAGTTTGTCATTGCAATCCTGGCGTTTTGCCATTACGCCAATTGGCGGCGCATTAGGTACAGCCTTTATTTTACCGTTGGCGGATTTCTTGTTCCCAGGCGATCGTGCTACGGGTGTTCAGGCGGCAATGGCAATATTTGGGGTAATTGGTTGCCTGATGTTTATCGTCTGTTTCTTGACTACTAAAGAACGCGTGCAGCCGATTAAAGAGGAAAACCTCAATATTGCGCGGGATATTAAAATTTTGTTCCGCAACGATCAGTGGCGCATATTGTCCATCTACAATTTTACGATGCTGGTGGCCGTGGTTATCCGCGGTGGCGCGGTGGTGTATTACGTCAACAGCGTGCTGAGCAAAGGCGCGGATATTATCAGCTGGTTTATGCTCGGCGGGATGTTTGCTTCCATGTTCGGATCGGTGCTGGCAAAACCGTTCGGCACGCGTTTTTGCAAGGTCAAACTGTCGTTCTGGATCAACATGATTAACGCCGCCCTCGGCGCGGTGTGTTTCCTGCTGCCCGTCCAGTACTGGGCAATCCCGCTGTTTGCTCACATGCTGATTCAACTGGTGCAAGGCGGCAACGCTGCCATCCAGTGGTCGATGATCACCGACGCTAACAACTACGGTGAATGGAAAACGCAGCGCCGAATTACCGGCATGAACGTCGCCGCCAACATCTTTGTGATCAAGTTAGGCGTGGCGGTCGGCGGGGCCATCCTGGGTTGGGTGCTGGCGTTTTATGGCTATGCGTCCAGCAGCAGTGTGCAATCGGCCGAAGCCATCGGCGGTATCGTGCTGCTGTTCTCCATCATTCCGTCGGTGTTCTATGTGCTGACCGCCATCGCCATTCGTTTCTATGGCCTGAATGAAGCCCGAATGAACAGCATTGTCGCAGACCTCAACCACGGGAAGTTTGCCAGGGCTGAACCTGATGTCACCCGTCCTGTTTCTGTGCAGGAGTAAACGGCTGACCTTGATCCCAGCGTGAGGGCCAGTGCGCCAGATAGTGCGAAACGCTATCTGGCGCATGGCGAATAACCCGCACGTTCTCCCTCTTGCTTTGTCTGTCATCTTCATCTGTTTATCGTTTTTCTGTCATTAAAGCGTCACGCGCAGCGTTGTTAATAACCCACGACGAATTCAGGCTACGTGGAACCGATATGAACAACGCACGCGCACTCTTTTCTCTGAACGATTATCCGACCTTGCCGCAAATCACAGGCGTCCAGCAGCGTAAAGTGCTGAGCGTGAAAAATTTGTACAAATCGTACAACGCCAGCCAGCCGGTGCTGAGTGACATCAATTTTGACTTACATGCAGGCGAAATGGTCGGGATTGTCGGGCGCTCCGGTGCGGGAAAATCCACGCTGCTGCACGTGCTTAACGGCACCCACAGCGCCACGTCCGGCGAAATGCTGAACTACCCGGAAGTGGGCATGCCACATGATGTCTCTGGCCTTCGCGGTCGAGCGTTAAATCAGTGGCGCACGCAATGCGGGATGATTTTCCAGGACTTCTGCCTGGTGCCACGTCTGGACGTGCTGACCAACGTGCTGTTAGGCCGTCTGAGCCAGACCTCAACGCTGAAATCTTTATTCAAAGTGTTCTCCGATGACGACCGCGCTCGCGCCATTGCGCTGCTCGAATGGATGAACATGCTGCCACACGCCTTACAGCGCGCCGAGAACCTTTCCGGTGGCCAGATGCAGCGCGTCGCCATTTGCCGGGCATTAATCCAGAACCCTTCCATTTTGTTGGCCGATGAGCCGGTGGCCTCGCTGGACCCGAAAAACACCCAGCGCATCATGAGCGTGCTGCGGGAAGTGAGCGAGCAGGGCATCAGCGTGATGGTTAACCTGCACTCCATCGAACTGGTTAAAACGTACTGCACCCGCGTGATTGGCATCGCGCAGGGCAAAATTGTGTTTGATGACAGACCGGAGCGGCTGACTCCGGATGTTCTGCACCAGCTGTATGGCGACGAAGTCAGCCAGCTCCATTGATTCTTTTCACCAACGTTTCTCAACATAAGACAACACGGGCAAAGATAATGACTAAGCACATGACGAGCGCATTACGATTTTCCGCATTGATGGCAGGGCTGCTGGTGGCTTGGCAGGCAACGGCTGAGCAACCCAAAGAGCTGAATCTGGGGATTCTGGGCGGGCAAAACGCCACACAGCAAATCGGCGATAACCAGTGTGTCAAAACCTTCCTCGATAAAGAGTTGAAGGTGGATACCAAGCTGCGCAACTCTTCTGACTACTCTGGCGTGATTCAGGGTCTGCTCGGCGGCAAAGTGGATGTGGTCCTGAGCATGTCGCCATCTTCTTACGCTTCGGTGTACATCAACAACCCGAAAGCGGTTGATATCGTGGGCATCGCTGTCGATGACAAAGATCAGTCGCGCGGTTATCACTCAGTGGTGATTGTTAAGGCCGACAGCCCGTACAAAACCATTGATGACCTGAAAGGCAAATCCTTCGGCATGGCGGACCCGGATTCCACCTCCGGCTTCCTGATCCCAAACCAGGCTTTCAAGCAGAAATTCGGCGGCACGCCGGATAACAAATACAACAACTTCTTCTCCAGCGTGACCTTCTCTGGCGGCCACGAGCAGGACATTCTCGGCGTGCTGAACGGCCAGTTCGCAGGCGCGGTGACCTGGGCTTCAATGGTTGGTGATTACAACGAGGGTTACACCGCAGGTGCTTTCAACCGTCTGATTCGTATGGATCACCCGGACCTGATGAAAAATATCCGCATTATCTGGCAATCGCCGTTAATCCCGAATGGCCCGATTCTGGTCAGCAACAGCCTGCCAGCGGATTTCAAAGCCAAAGTCGTTGAGGCGGTGAAGAAACTGGATACGGAAGATCACGCCTGCTTTATCAAGGCGATGGGCGGTACGCAGCATATCGGCCCGGCGACGGTCGCCGACTTCCAGCAGATCATCGACATGAAGCGCGAGCTGGTTAACGCCCGTTAATCCGCCACACTTTTCTCTCCCGGTGTGTTGCCGGGAGAGCGACTCTCACGTGAGTGAACATGCTGAATACTGAATTTGAACGTTATTACCAGCAGGTCAAAATGCGCCAGACGCGTGATACGGTGACCTGGTCCGCGCTGCTACTGGTGCTCTATTTTGCCGCCGGACACGCGGCTGAATTTAATCTCATCACCATCTGGCACTCCTTGCCGAACTTTTTCGATTACATGCTGGAAACCGTGCCGACGCTGCACGGCAGCCTGCTGTTTGCCGATGCCCACACCAAAGGATCGCTCGCTTACTGGGGTTATCGGTTGCCCATTCAGCTGCCGCTTATCTGGGAAACGTTGCAACTGGCGCTGGCGTCGACGCTGGTGGCGGTGGCCATTGCCACGATCCTCGCTTTCCTTGCAGCACGTAACGCCTGGTCACCCGCGGGATTACGCTTCGGCATTCGTGCCTTAGTCGCTTTTCTGCGAACCATGCCGGAACTGGCGTGGGCCGTTATCTTCGTAATGGCTTTTGGCATTGGCGCTATCCCCGGTTTTCTGGCGCTAACGCTGCACACCATTGGCAGCCTGACCAAGCTGTTTTATGAAGCCATCGAAAGTGCACAGGACAAACCGGTACGCGGTCTGATTGCCTGCGGAGCAACGCCCGTTCAGCGGATGCGTTTTGCATTGTGGCCGCAGGTGAAGCCGATATTTCTCTCATACGGTTTTATGCGCCTGGAAATCAACTTCCGCTCGTCGACCATTCTTGGGCTTGTCGGCGCAGGCGGCATCGGCCAGGAGCTGATGACCAACATCAAACTGGACCGCTATGACCAGGTCAGCATGACCTTGCTGCTGATTGTCATGGTGGTGTCACTGCTGGACACGCTCTCGGGACGGCTGCGTCAACGAGTGCTGGAGGGGGCGAAATGAAGAGCTGGCAAGCGGTGACTGACACCGCACATTATCAGGAAGCGCACCCGGCGCTGTTTAAAGCTCAACGGCGTTATTTGCGCCATCTGGCGCTGCTGGCGCTGGTTGTCGGGCTGTATTACGTCTGGTTTTTCATTCAGTTCGGTATCAGCTATGAACAGCTAACCAGCGGCATGCAGCAGCTTGGCCGCTACTTCTTCCGCATGTTCGTCTGGCATGATTTCCTGAACTGGCCCTTTGGCTATTACTTCAGCCAGATTGGTATCACCCTGGCGATTGTGTTTTCTGGCACGATTACCGCCACGGTGATTGCTCTGCTGCTGTCGTTTCTGGCGGCGCGAAACATCATGCGTGGCCCGGTGACCCGAGTCATCGCCATGCTGATGCGTCGACTGTTCGACATGCTGCGCGGCATTGATATGGCCATCTGGGGGCTTATCTTTGTTCGCGCTGTCGGGCTGGGGCCACTGGCGGGGGTGCTGGCTATTATCATGCAGGACACCGGGTTATTAGGGCGCTTGTATGCGGAAGGCCATGAAGCCGTTGAACGTTCGCCGGGCAGAGGATTAACCGCTGTGGGGGCAAACGGCCTGCAAAAACACCGCTTCGGCATTTTCACCCAGTCGTTCCCGACGTTCCTGGCCCTGAGCCTGTATCAAATTGAATCTAACACCCGTTCCGCTGCTGTGCTGGGCTTTGTCGGCGCAGGCGGGATAGGGCTTATCTATGCCGAAAACATGCGCCTGTGGAACTGGGATGTGGTGATGTTCATCACCCTGATTCTGGTGGCGGTAGTGATGACCATGGATGCGCTTTCTTCCTGGCTGCGACGCCGTTATATCACGGGCGTGATGGTGCCGTTGTTCAATCAACGATAAAACACAGGTCGGGCAGTAAATTGTGCCCGGCCTGAGCTGGTTTCCGCCTTCTGCGGCCTGCTTGAAAAAATCCCTCTGTCACGCTTCAAATGGTATGATTGCCGCCTTAACCTCAGCTCAGGCTGATACCTCTCTTTAATACCGGAATACCGACGTGACCTCTTTTGCTGACTTAAACGCACTTCCTGCGGAACTTTTGACCAATCTGACTGAACTGGGCTATCTGACCATGACCCCGGTGCAGGCGGCGGCGTTACCGGCCATTCTTGCGGGGAAGGATGTTCGCGCCCAGGCGAAAACCGGCAGCGGGAAAACAGCGGCATTTGGCCTCGGTTTGCTGCAGCGCATTGATGCCAGTCAGTTTATTACCCAGTCTTTGATTCTTTGTCCGACGCGCGAGCTGGCCGATCAGGTGGCGAAAGAATTGCGTCGTCTGGCGCGCTATATGCCGAACATCAAAGTGCTGACGCTGTGTGGCGGCCTGCCATTTAGCGTGCAGCGTGATTCCCTGATCCACGCCCCGCATATCATCGTGGCGACCCCAGGCCGTCTGCTCGATCACCTGAAAAAAGAGACGGTGAAGCTGGATGCGCTGCAAACGCTGGTGCTCGATGAAGCGGACCGTATGCTGGACATGGGCTTTGCCGACGCTATCGATGAAGTGATCGGCCACGCGCCAGCGAAGCGTCAGACGCTGCTGTTCTCGGCCACCTGGCCAAAAGCGATTGCGGCGATCAGTACTCGCATACAACGTGACCCTGTCACGGTTGAAATCGATACGGTGGATGAACTTCCTGCCGTGGAACAGCAGTTCTACGAAGTGTCTCGTCACGGCAAAATCAGCCTGCTGCAAAAGCTGCTAAGCAAGCATCAGCCTGCATCCTGCGTGGTGTTCTGTAACACCAAAAAAGACTGCCAGGCCGTATGCGATGCGTTGACCGACTGCAATCAGAGCGTGCTTGCGCTGCATGGCGACATGGAACAACGCGATCGCGATCAGACGCTGGTGCGCTTTGCGAACGGCAGCAGCCGCGTGCTGGTGGCGACAGATGTGGCGGCTCGCGGCCTGGACATCAAAGCGCTGGAAATGGTGATTAACTTCGAGCTGGCGTGGGACCCGGAAGTGCATGTGCACCGTATCGGACGTACCGCACGCGCAGGTGAAAGTGGGCTGGCGATCAGCTTCTGCGCACCGGAAGAAGGGCAACGTGCCGCGGTGCTGGAAGAAATGCTTAACATGAAAGTGGAATGGCAACAGCCGCCAACAGGCATCAACGTTGCGCCGCTGGAAGCGAAAATGGCGACGCTGGCCATCGACGGCGGCAAAAAAGCCAAAATGCGTCCGGGCGATATTCTGGGTGCGCTGACCGGGGATATGGGGCTCGATGGCGCGGATATCGGCAAAATCGATATTCACCCGATTCATGCCTTTGTGGCGGTGAAGCAGAGCGTGGCCCGTCGTGCCTGGAAACAGCTCCAGCAGGGCAAAATTAAAGGCAAGTCGGTGAAAGTACGGTTGCTGAAATAAGCCTGCTAAATGAAGAAACGCCACCCAGTGTCGAACGGGTGGCGTTTTTTTATGGCTGTGGATCCAACAACCACGTACCCGGTTTATCGACGGTGATGTTTGCCGCACGAGACTGTCCGGCATTGCGTAACGTGATTTCATACTGACCTGGTGACAGCTGAATCGAGGCGTAGCCATTCACCGGCGTGGGCAATTTTTGCGTTTTGCCATTCACTTCCAGCTGTTCGCCTTGCTCGGCACGAAGATAGACCTTCGCATGCCCTGAGGTTGCGAGCGGTGCGCTGGTGGCTTTTGTCTCCGCCTTCACCACATCCTGCACGACATTCACTGATTCACTGCGACCAAAAATCAGGCCTCCAACAACCACGCCAACCACAACACCCGCTGCGATTTGCAGAGGGGTTCGATATTGTGCCCATTTCGGTGCAGGGCTGGGTGCTTCGGTTTTAGTTTCAACAGGCACCAGCATTGAGCCTGTTTGAATCACCGGTGGCGGATTGCCAGGATCATTGAGTGAAATACCCGCTAATGCTGCAAATTCTGCCAGCGTTTGAGGTCTGTCCTCCGGGCGCAATGCCAGGGCGCTATCTATCGCCTGTAAAAGCTCTGGCGACCATGAATCCGCGTGGCTTTCGGCCAGTGGCACGCAGTTGTCCTGGATACTGCGCGTGACGCTGGCAGGCGGACGGGAACCGCTTATCAGGGTGTAAAGAATCGCGCCAAGCGAATAGATATCGGTCCATGGCCCCGGTGGATTGTCGACATCATCAGAATACTGCTCCAGGGGGGTAAAACCGGGGTGTAACAGCGTTTTGTTGCTTTCGCCATTGTCGCCGGGCCCCTGACGTAATGCGCCAAATTCGAGCAGCAGCGGCAAGCCATTGTCCTGAATCTGGATGCTGTTCAGCGACAAGCGGCAATGGATAAATCCTTTATCGTGCAGGGCGGCCAGCGCGCCGCAAAGCATTGGTAGCAGGCGACGTACCCACGCTTCGTTGATTTTATCCGGGTGCTGCTGCGAAAAAGCGCTGAGCGTCATGCCGCTGTAAACCGGCGTTGCGGCATAAGCCGTCTCGTTGTACGTCCAGAAACGCAGGATTTGCACGACGTTCGGGTGATTCAGACGGGCTAACTGGCGAGCTTCATAAATGAAGCCCTCAAGCCCGGCGCTGAAGGCCGACTGATCCTGTTTACTGCGCGGTAGCAGACGTTGGGTATCGCTGCGAACGGTCAGGGTGCGCGGTAAAAACTCGCGAATGGCGACCTGGCGTTCAAGATGGTGATCGAGCGCCAGATAGACAATGTTATCGCTACTGGCATCAAGCACGTCCTGAATCTCAAACTCGTCAAAGCGATAGCCTGGCGGCAGAGCGTCGGGTGGTCGCTGTGTGTAATCGTTATCTGTCATGCTATGGCTCTTTGCTCAATAAGTGACAAATGTCAGGATCAATTCTGTGTACGCCATGCGCCAACGGCCGGGTCGCGTAGCTGAGTTTGCAGCGAATCCACCAGTTGAAGGGTGAGTGGCGTGTTTGGGGGCAGCCATTTCGCCCAGGCCTTGCGCACCTGATTTAACTGCGTTTGCAGACTGGCTTCATCCATGGCCATTTCACGAGGGACTTTGACGGCGATAGTCCCGCTGGCGGCCCAGGCATTGATTGCCGGTTTGTAAGGCAGGATCATCCAGCTCTGTGGAGCCTGTTCGTTACTGACCACCATACGTTCGTTGTTCAGGGTGGTGATAAGTAAGCTATCGGCGTCGGCATCATCACGCAATCCGCTCACCGGGAAGCCGTGAACAAACGTCATCTGCAGGCGTTTCTCGCCTTCGCTTCCGCTTTGGATAACCTCGCTGCGCCCACTCAGCCAGCCGCCTTTTTCGCACTGGCCTTCAGGGATGAACAGGGCAGAAGCGCCTGAGTTTGCTGTCCAGAACGTACGCAGACGGCAGCCGTCCTGCAACGTAAATTCCTGCCACGGCGTTCTGCTCGCCAGAGGCGATTTTCCGTCATTTTGCGTCTGAGGGATCTCTTCCTCGACCACTGGCGTCGCTTTGACATCCCAATCGTTTTTACGATCGGCGGTACCAAAAGCGAGGGTATTGCCTTGTGGATCTTCCATCCGCCACTGAACCCGTTGCAGTGTCGTACACTGGGTTTCCAGCAAAGCCCCAAGGCGTGGCATAAAGCCGTTCAGTATCGAGGGATTTTGCTCGCCGTTGGCCACTATGCGCAGCGGAAGCTCTTTAGCACACCAGCTCTGCGGCGAGGTGCTTTTGATGTTATCGATCCAGATATCCAGCTTCTGCGAAGGCGACTGTACAAAACGGTAGTTCTCTGCCCATACGGTCGAAGATGCCAGCAGCAACGCCACACCTGAAAGCCAGAGTTTCATAGATTTCCTTTATGCGTTTCTAAAACAGAGAAAACAGAAGCCAGAGAACAGGGACAGAATCAGTTAATAATCCAGGTCCCGCTGTTGGCGTTCTGACAGGCTTTACTGTTGCTATCGACATTCACACAGGTGGCTTTTTTGCTGTTGGCACGACGCGCACGTGGGCGATCTTTCTTCAGCGTTTGCGCATACAGCTCGCTTTTCACCAGTGCGCGAGGGGGAACGTAGCCCAGCAGTTCCTGCTTATCTTCTTCTGCAATCGCCAGCCAGTCGTTTTCAACGCTACCCAGTACAGTATAGGTTTTGCCGTTTTCCAGTTCGCTCAGCACCTTGCCACCAAAGTCCGGCGTATTCATCACTGAACCGGCATACAGTGCGCGATAGCTGGCATTAACGGGGGTAAATTCTTTCGGTACGGCAACAATATAACGGTGTGTCAGCGTCACGCCATTCACCTGGCTGGTGACCAGCGTATCATCCGTCATCTTCGGCGCAGGCGCTTTACAGCCGACCAGCACAGTGATGACCAAAAGAGGCAATACATTTCGCAATTTCATTCTGACTTTCCCTGCAAAGCGGGTGATGCCCAATAGCGGGACGTTGTTGGCACGAAGGGATGACTCAAGGCGTAGACCACGCACGGGGAACTCGTCATCAGGCGAACAACATCATGGACTGCAATTCCACTACAAAGTTAACAAGTGTTTAGCACGGATAGCATGATTTTACATAGGCTGATTAACAATACAATGCTGATTACACGGATATTTTTGGCTGCATCGGTCTGATTTATAAGCAAAGGCGTGCGAAGACAGGGGTTTCTGTCGCGATTGGGAAAGGGGAATACAGCGAGAGAAGCGACTCCCGGAAAGGCCGGGAGTCATTCGTACGGTGAATTAATGCTCTTGTTGTGCCATCAAAAGCGCCAAATCGACCAGCCGATTGGAGAAGCCCCATTCGTTGTCATACCAGGCGAGAATTTTGACCATGTTGCCGCCAATCACTAGCGTAGAGAGGCCGTCGATAATGGAAGAGCGGGGATCGCCCTGATAATCACTGGACACCAGCGGTTCGTCGCTATAGCCCAGAATACCTTTAAGCGGGCCGGATGCCGCCGCCTGACGGAAGGCTTCATTCACTTCTTCGGCAGTGACGTCGCGCTCCAGCGTGACGGTTAAGTCAACAATAGACACCACTGGCACCGGGACACGCAGTGAGTAGCCTGTCAGACGCCCTTCCAGCGCAGGGATAACTTTGCCGAGTGCTTTCGCCGCACCGCTGGAGTAAGGCACGATGGACAGCGCCGCGGCCCTGGCTCCGCGTAAATCTTTTTCCGGCTGGTCATGCAGCGCCTGGCTGTTGGTGTAGGCGTGAGTGGTGTTCATCAGCCCATGCTTAATCCTGAAATGTTGGTGCAGAACTTGTGCCGCAGGCGCCAGGCCGTTGGTGGTGCAACTGCCGTTACTGACGACCGAATGTTTTTGCGGATCGTAAAGCTGATGATTGACGCCCATCACCACCGTTAAATCATCGTTTTTACCCGGTGCCGAGATAATGACGCGTTTAGCGCCACCGCTGTGGATATGCATCGCCGCTTTTTCACGATCGGTGAAGAAACCGGTCGCTTCAATCACGATGTCTACCCCAACATCACGCCATGGAATGTTCGCCGGATCTCGCTCGCTGAATACCTTAATCGGCTGGCCGTCGACAGTCAGTTGACCTTCAGCAGCGGTGACCGTGGCGGGCAACGTGCCGAGCAGCGAGTCGTACTTCAAAAGATGAGCCAGCGTTTTGCTGTCAGTGAGATCGTTGATAGCGACTATCTTGATGTTGGCATTGCCAAAGGCAGCCCGAAGCACGTTGCGTCCGATTCTGCCAAACCCGTTAATACCGACCTTAACCATGTTCAACTCCTTCTCTGATGTCTATAGCGTAACTGTAGGCCCGTGCAGGTTTGGCGTAAACGACAAAAAATGATCACATTACGCCATTTTGCGACAATGGAAGCGCTGGCGATATTCGCCAGGGGTGAGATGAAGTTGTTTTTCAAACAGACGCCGCAGATTAATGCTGCTGCCAAACCCGGTCTGCTCAGCAATACGATCAAGAGTATCGTTGGTTTGCTCAAGCCGCTGTCGGGCAGCCGCAAGGCGCGCTTCAGCGACATAACGTGCCGGGGATGCGCCAGTCTCACGGGTGAAGACGCGGGTAAAATTACGTGGGCTCATCGCCGCTTTTTCAGCGAGGTTTTCAACACAAAGGTCAGTGGTGATATTGGCGAGGATCCACGGCAGCAGTTCGTTAATCGCGCCAGAGCCTGTTGATTGCGTGAGATTGTAGCGGCTGAACTGTAACTGGCCGCCAGGGCGATGCAGAAACATCACCATGTCCTGAGCAACATCACGGGCAAGGCTGAAGCCATAATCTTCTTCCACCAGAGCCAGAGTCAGATCAAACCCAGAACTGACGCCGCCGGACGTCCAGATATGTCCGTCCTGAATGTATAACGGCCCGGCCTCAACCGAGACTTGCGGATACTCATTCTGCAATGTATCCAGCAAGCGCCAGTGGGTTGTGGCCTGCTTACCATTGAGAAGGCCAGCTTGTGCGAGCAGCAGCGCACCGCCGCATACCGAAGCAATGCGGCGAGCATGAGGTGCGGCGAGGTGTAGCCAGTCGACAACCGCAACCGCTTCCTGCTCGTTCTGCCCGCGCCCGGTGATGATGATGGTGTCCAGCGGCTCGCGAGGGTCAAGCTCATGCAGACGATGATCGGCCAACAGGTTAAGACCAGACTGACCATGAATCACCTGGTGGGGCTGTGTGGTGGCGAGTGACACCTGATAACATGGATGCTCAAGCCCATCAGGATGCAGACGGTTAGCCTGCATCAGAATGTCGGCGATGCCCGCGGATTCGAACAGCATTCCGCCATCCGGGACGATAATCAGTATCTTCTTCATGGCATAAAAAGTAGCGGATTGACAGAATAAGTCAATAAGAAGGGCAGGGATGTTGACTGACGTTGAGGCCATACAATGATGGCCTCGGAAGGGACTACTCGTTACCCCAGCGGTTGAGGAACTCGGCGATGTCGTCAATGCGCTGTGCATCAATGCCTGCTTCAACGGCCATCTCCTGCTGCGCTTCTTCGCTGATTTCTTCGTTGTTCATCAGGCGGGTCACTAATAACTGGAAATACAGCGCCAGCGCATCACGCTCGGCGTCCTGTACGGGTTTCGCCGCTTCCGTCGAGTACTCGTCGGCGATGTCATAATATTTCAGTGAAATGTCAGTGTTCATAAAGAGCCTCTGGCGTTATCTCTACGGGAGACAAAGAAAAACCCACGCAATTGCGTGGATTTTATAGGGTTTTTCCGTTGTTATGAGATTCAGCGAAACCTCATGAGACAACAGGTTTTATTTAGACGTTAAACAGGAAGTTCATCACGTCGCCATCTTTGACGATGTAGTCTTTGCCTTCGGCACGCATTTTACCGGCTTCTTTCGCACCTTGTTCACCTTTGTAGGTGATGAAGTCTTCGAAGGCGATAGTCTGGGCGCGGATAAAGCCTTTTTCAAAGTCGGTGTGGATTTTACCTGCGGCCTGCGGGGCCGTTGCGCCGACAGGGATGGTCCATGCGCGAACTTCTTTCACGCCAGCGGTGAAGTAAGTTTGCAGGTTCAGCAGCTCGTAACCTGCGCGGATCACGCGGTTCAGACCGGGTTCTTCCAGACCCAGTTCTGCCATGAACTCATCACGATCTGCGTCATCCAGTTCGGCGATATCGGATTCAACAGCCGCACAAACGGCAACCACGACAGAACCTTCTGCGGCAGCAATTTCGCGCACTTTATCGAGGTACGGGTTGTTCTCAAAACCGTCTTCGTTCACGTTGGCGATGTACATGGTTGGCTTCAGCGTCAGGAAGCTCAGGTATTTGATGGCCGCTTTGTCTTCTTCGGTCAGGTTTTTCAGCGCGCGCAGCATACCGGCGTTTTCCAGCTGCGGCAGGCATTTTTCCAGAGCAGCTTGTTCAGCTTTTGCGTCTTTGTCGCCGCCTTTGGCTTTTTTCTGCACACGGTGTAATGCACGTTCGCAGGTGTCGAGATCCGACAGCGCCAGCTCGGTGTTGATAACATCGATATCATCAGCCGGGTCGACTTTGTTATTCACGTGAATAATGTTGTCATTTTCAAAGCAGCGAACCACGTGGCCAATGGCTTCGGTTTCACGGATGTTGGTCAGGAACTGGTTACCCAGGCCTTCACCTTTGGACGCGCCTTTCACCAGACCGGCGATGTCGACGAATTCCATGGTGGTGGGCAGGATGCGCTGCGGTTTCACGATTTCAGCGAGCTGATCCAGACGCGAATCGGGCATGGGCACCACTCCGGTATTCGGCTCGATAGTACAGAACGGGAAGTTGGCTGCTTCGATGCCCGCTTTGGTGAGCGCGTTGAACAGGGTGGATTTGCCCACGTTAGGCAGACCGACGATACCGCATTTAAATCCCATGATGTAAATCACCTTAATCTTTGATAATCAACCTGTTGCAAGTAACAGATTGCAGAAAAGTAAATAACTTCGCCTATTATACACGGCGGAGGGTAAAATTGCCGCCCGCCGGGGCGTTATTGTGCTTTAAAAGCGTGTAAGCGGTTGGTCGCTTTCGTCAGGCCCTCTTTCAGCCACACTTCCGTGCAGCGGGCCGCTTCGTCTACCGCTTCGTCGATCAGCTTCTGTTCAGAGGCTGGGGGTTTGCCCAGAACAAAGCCGACAACTTTGTTTTTATCGCCTGGATGGCCAATTCCCACGCGTAAACGGTGAAAATTCGGGTTATTGCCAAGCTTACTGATAATGTCTTTTAACCCATTATGACCGCCATGGCCGCCACCGAGTTTAAATTTCGCCACGCCCGGCGGCAGATCCAGTTCATCATGCGCCACCAGAATTTCGTCCGGCGCAATACGGAAGAAGGTTGCCATCGCGGCCACGGATTTCCCGCTGAGGTTCATGAACGTGGTGGGTACCAGCAGACGGACATCTTCGCCATCGACGTTGATACGCGAGGTGTAGCCGAAGAATTTGCTCTCTTCGCGCAGCGGCGCGCGGAAGCGTTCAGCCACCAAATCCACATACCACGCGCCTGCGTTATGGCGAGTCGCGGCATATTCGGCCCCCGGATTGGCGAGGCCGACAATCAGTTTAATCGTCACGTGTTTAGTCCTGAGTGCGTCGATATCTGGCGCGTAGTGTACTGTAATCGCTGCGGTTGACAAAATGCCGTAAGCCAGACGACAGGGAAAATGAATAGTTGCCTAACTGAATAATTAAAATACTTATCGTTCAGGCTGTTATTTGTAAAGTTTTGTTGCTCAGATGTTCATAATTGTGATCACATGCGCACTTAAAGACCAGGGTGTTGTCTATACTTTACACACAAGGACCAGGGGAATTCCCTGTCAACCCAAAGTTCCGGAGGTGACATATGAAACGCAGAAACGCTTCGCGACTCGGCAACGTGCTCATGGGTTTAGGGTTGGTGGTGATGGTTGTCGGCGTCGGTTATTCCATTTTAAACCAGCTTCCACAACTTAACCTGCCGCAGTTTTTCGCCCATGGCGCCGTGTTGAGTATCTTCCTCGGGGCTATCTTGTGGCTTGCAGGTGCACGTGTCAGCGGCCATGAACAGGTCAGCGACCGATACTGGTGGGTGCGTCACTATGACAAGCGCTGTCGCCGGGACAGCCACCGCCATAGCTAAGTCTTAGCAGAACGGCTCCCTTGGGAGCCGTTTCAGATTGCTGACAAAGAAGGAAAAAGCGTGGTTTTTCCTTCTTTGTGGTGAGCAGCCGAAAATCAATGAATTGATTTTCCTTATTTTTTGTTCGGTCGCTAATGACAAAACTGCACTCGTTAGAGGTTTGTCATCAGTCTCAAACGGCTCCCTTGGGAGCCGTTTTCATTGAATGTCATGCCCGGTGGCGGCTAACGCCTTACCGAGCCTACAAACTGCACAAAGTCATCAGGGAGCCGGGCGCGTAAACATGCCGACGGATTTGCTGTGATAGTTCACGTCATGCGCGTACTGAAAACCAGCCTGTTCCGCCAGATGCACCGAGCGCTGGTTTTCTTCGTCGATAATGCAGCACAGCGGCGCTTTCAGCTCACTGTCCGCCCATGCCAGCATCGCGTTCAACGCTTCCTTCGCATAGCCTTTGCCATGCACCTCTGGCGTTAACGCCCAACCCGCTTCTGGTGCGGTGAGGGCGGGTGTCAGATCGCGTTTTGCCTCCTGCAGGCCAAACTGCCCGACATAGCGCCCGGTTTGTTTCTCAATTACCGCCCAGTAGCCGTAGCCGAGCGCCTGCCAGTGGCCGATATAGCGCAGCAGACGGCTCCAGCTGACCTCCGCGCTTTGCGGTTGGCCGCCGATGAATTTCACCACTCCCGGGTTTGCCCAGAAGGACGCTAAATCTTCAAAATCATCCACGGTAAAATGACGCAGTATCAGTCGTTCAGTTTCCAGTCGCGGGGCTTGCGTGAGCATAGTCATCCTTTTTTAGTGCGCTAAAGCCGTCTTTCAGTCAGGCATTATCGCTAATATCCGCCAGCGCTGCATCGCGATTAGGGAAAAATGCGAGCCTGCCAGCAATCGGTTTTACTCCGGCGCGGGCCAGCGTACGTAACGGCTGAAACTCCAGGTTTGACACTCGCAATTCGCAGCCATCAGGCAATTTGCTGACAAACCGCTGAAAGGCTTCCAGACCGCCTGCATCCAGCACCGGCACAGCATCCCACTTCAGCACCACAATGCGTTTGCCCGCGATTTTGCTTTCCAGATCGAGAAACACATTTTCAGCCGCAGCGAAAAAGAGCGGACCGATAACCCGGACCACCAGAACATCATCCGGAACGGAAACGTCCACTGGGGCAAGATGCGTCATTCGCGCGATGCGGCGCATGAATAGCAGCGATGCCAGCACAATCCCCACGCTGATGGCGATGACCATATCGAACAGCACGGTGAGCGACAGACAAATCAGCATCACCATGATGTCATCGACCGGGGCACGACGCAGCAGATGTACAACTTTGTGCGCCTCGCTCATGTTCCAGGCTACCATCAGCAACAAAGCCGCCATGGCGGAAAGCGGCAGCCATGACAGCAACGGCGCAAGCACCAGCAGCGCCATAATCACCAGTATCGCGTGGATAACCGCTGCGACAGGCGACGTTGCACCTGCACGCACGTTTGCTGCTGAGCGGGCTATCGCTGCAGTGGCAGTAATGCCGCCGAAGAACGGTGCGATCATATTGCCAAGACCCTGGCCGATCAGCTCATTGTTCGCTTTATGGCGCGTGCCCGTCATGCCATCCAGAACAACCGCGCAGAGTAATGATTCGATCGCGCCGAGCATCGCCATGGAGAAAGCGGCGGGAAGCAAAGCCTGCAGCGAGGCCCAGCTCAGTTCGAAACTCGACTCCGGCATGTTCCATGGCAACACCAGTTGTGGCAGCAATTGCGGAATGCCATTGCCCTGCGTGCCATCACTGAGCACATAGTGAAACTGCGAGCCGATAGTCGCGACGTGTCCGCCCAGTAAATTCACAATGCCCATCATCGCGCAACCTGCGAGCAGCGCCGGTAAATGGCCGGGCAGGCGAATCCCCAGCCGTGGCCAGAAGATCAGGATGCCGAGCGTCACGATGCCGATGGCTGTATCACCCGGATTAATGGTCGGCAGCGCCATGACCAACGCCCCCACTTTCTGCCAGTAGTGTTCTGGCATATGCGGCAATTGCAGACCAAGAAAGTCTTTAATCTGCATGGTGGCAATCGTGATCCCAATCCCGGAGGTGAAG
This sequence comes from Pantoea sp. sgz302252, assembly GCF_047713085.1. Lineage (NCBI taxonomy): Bacteria > Pseudomonadati > Pseudomonadota > Gammaproteobacteria > Enterobacterales > Erwiniaceae > Pantoea > Pantoea sp. sgz302252. Next base: position 194,238 of record NZ_JBLFJW010000004.1, on the reverse strand, counting down.
CCGAGCGTGACTGAGACGGGAATGTATTCGATAAGGCGTCCAAAACGCGCAAGACCGAAGAGCACCAGGAACAAACCTGAAAGCAGTGTCGCCATCAGCAGCCCGGCAAGCCCGAACTGCTGAGAAACCGGATAAAGGATCACCACAAACGCGGCAGTAGGGCCGGAGACGCTGTAACGCGAGCCGCCAGCGAGGGCGATAACTATCCCGGCTACTGCGGAAGTATAAAGGCCGTATTGAGGGGCAACGCCGCTGCCAATTGCCAGAGCCATCGCCAGGGGAATGGCAATGATCCCGACGGTTATCCCGGCGATAAGATCGCGAGTAAAGCGGCTAGCGGTGTACTTTTCTTTCCAGCAGGCGTCGATGAGGGCGCGAAACGGTAAGATATCTGCGAGTGTGGCTTTGTTCACAGGGGTCTTCATCCATGAGCGCATCATTTGCTTTGTTGATAGCAAACGAAGGAGGCATTAGTAATATAAATAGTTGGTAAGAAACAAAAAAACCCGCCGCAGCGGGTTTTTATACCGTGCTCGATTAATGCTCGAACATAGCAGAGATGGATTCTTCGTTGCTGATACGACGAATCGCTTCCGCCAGCATGCCTGACAGAGTCAGGGTACGGACGTTTGGCAGCGCTTTAATTTCATCAGACAGTGGGATGGTATCGCAGACGATAACTTCGTCGATCACGGAGTTACGCAGGTTACTTGCCGCATTGCCAGAGAAGATGGGGTGAGTCGCGTAAGCAAACACGCGTTTCGCACCACGCTCTTTCAGCGCTTCGGCGGCTTTGCACAGAGTGCCGCCGGTGTCGATCATGTCATCAACCAGCACGCAGTCACGACCCGCTACGTCACCGATGATGTGCATCACCTGAGAAACGTTAGCGCGTGGACGACGCTTGTCGATGATAGCCATGTCGGTGTCATTCAAAAGCTTAGCGATAGCACGTGCACGTACTACGCCACCGATGTCCGGAGAAACCACAATCGGGTTTTCCAGTTTCAGTTGCAGCATATCTTCCAGCAGGATTGGGCTGCCGAAGACGTTGTCTACGGGTACATCGAAGAAGCCCTGAATCTGTTCAGCATGCAGGTCAACGGTCAGTACGCGGTCAACGCCGACGCTGGACAGGAAGTCCGCGACAACTTTGGCAGTGATTGGCACACGAGCAGAACGCACACGGCGGTCCTGACGGGCATAGCCAAAGTAAGGGATTACGGCGGTGATACGGCCTGCGGAAGCACGGCGCAGAGCATCGACCATAACAACCAATTCCATCAGGTTGTCGTTCGTTGGGGCACAAGTGGACTGGATGATGAAAATATCACCACCGCGTACGTTTTCGTTGATTTGTACGCTGACTTCGCCGTCGCTAAAACGACCTACAGCGGCGTCGCCAAGAGAAGTGTACAGGCGGTTGGCAATACGTTGTGCTAGTTCCGGGGTAGCGTTACCAGCAAAAAGCTTCATATCAGGCACGAGAAGAACCTCAGGCATGCGTCCAGTGGTGGATGAATGGGCCAAAAACTGTGCGGGCCAGGCGCATTTCATCCAGGCGGTGTATTAAAGAGCACGATGCAACGTCTGGAACGGGGTGACGTTGTCACCGAAACTCAGTCTGCCCCTTCTAAAGCCTGCATTAACGGTGAGGTGTTTACACCGCGGGCGATAAAGCCCTGCAGCCATTCCGGGGCTTGCTCAAGCACCTGGCGGGCAGCGGATTCGGTGTCAAATTCAGCAAACACACAGGCCCCTGTGCCAGTCAGGCGCGACGGGGCGTATTCTAACAGCCAGGAAAGCGCCGCATCAACCTTACGAAATCGTTTTCTTGCGATAACCTCGCAATCGTTGCTGAATTCACAGTTTAGTAACGTTTCAATTGGCCTGTGCGGTGAATTTCTGGGCAGTTCAGGATCTTTGAAAATCACCGGCGTCGGGATGCTCACGCCAGGATGGGCCACCAGGTACCATTTTTCAGGCACGGTGACCGGCGTCAGGACTTCACCCACGCCTTCTGCAAAGGCGGCATGCCCACGAACAAAGACAGGCACATCTGCGCCGAGCATCAGGCCAATGGTAGCCAGTTCATCGACGGACAGGCCGCAGCGCCACAGATGATTCAGTGCCACAAGCACAGTTGCCGCGTTGGATGACCCCCCGCCGAGACCACCGCCCATCGGCAAGCGCTTGTCGATACGGATATCCGCACCAGCGCCGTTGGCCAGACGGCCAGTGTCGCTCGCTGCTTTCATCAGCAATCGGGCTGCACGCACGATCAGATTTTCTTCAGCTGGCACGCCCTCAACAGGCGTCAGAAGGCGCAACTCGCCGTCATTTCGGACGTCGATAGTTATCGTGTCGCCGTAATCAAGAAACTGAAACAGCGTCTGCAACGTGTGATAACCATCGGCGCGCTGACCGGTGATGTAGAGAAAAAGATTCAGCTTTGCCGGGGAAGGCCAACGGGTACTCATTTGACTATCCAGCTATCCATTTTGAGTTTGATGCGCTCGCTGCCCTGGGTCAGTTCCATGTTGGAGGGCAGGGAAGGTTTGCTGTTACTGTCATAGCCGCTGTACACCACTTTCCAGGTTTTGCCGTCCTGGGTGTAGTTCAGTTCGCTCAGACGAGCCTGGTCATCCAGTTTGTAATCGGTGGCATCGCCCGGAAGCCCCAGGATCCACTGACGCAGGCTGTTCAACGGAATCGGCATGCCGGTGAGTTTGCCAATCATCTCTTCGGCATCCGTAGAGGTGTAAGATTTTCCTTTGTTGTCGATGAGCGTCACGCTGCCAGGCTGTGCGGTCAGCGACAATTCGGTACTGCCCAGCGGGTTGGTCAGCAGCAGGCGATAGTTATCTTTGCCGGTCTGCTGCCAGAAGAAGCGGGCATAGACTTTCTGGTCATCAGACAGGAAAGCAAACGCACCGCGAGTTTGATACTGGTTGAGCTGACGCACTTCCTGCTGATGCTGCTGCCACTGAGGGGAGTCCGGGCTTTTGCCTGGGCCTTTAGGCGCGTTGAGGGTACAGGCGGTCAGGACCAGCGCAGCCAGCGGCATCAGGCGCATTACACGGGTTAAGCTCATCGAAAAATCCTTGATAGACGTTGCAGTTATAACCCTCAATGCTAGCGCCGCACGCGGGCAGCGTCTACGTTCAAGTTGTCCCAAATCATGATATTACCGATTACTCCGAAAGGGGGCCGTCTCTTTTATTGACCTTGCGCATCCTGTATGATGCGCTCAGACTAACCTTATCAACGCTGGTACTACTCCTGCATTCATGACGCTCCTGGCACTAGGCATTAACCATAAAACTGCTCCGGTCGCGCTGCGAGAACGTGTTTCGTTTTCGCCGGATACGCTCGACCAGGCGCTGGAAAGCCTGCTTTCCCAGCCGATGGTGCAGGGCGGTGTGGTGCTGTCGACGTGTAACCGTACCGAGCTTTATCTCAGCGTTGAAGAACAAGAGAATTTGCAGGAATCCCTGATTCGCTGGTTGTGTGATTATCATCAGCTCAACGAAGAAGACCTGCGTAAAAGCCTTTACTGGCATCAGGACGACGATGCGGTCAGCCATTTGATGCGTGTCGCCAGCGGCCTGGATTCCCTGATCCTGGGCGAGCCGCAAATCCTTGGGCAGGTGAAAAAAGCCTTTGCCGATTCCAGCCGCGGCCATCTCAACGTCAGCGAGCTGGAGCGTATGTTCCAGAAATCCTTCTCTGTGGCAAAACGCGTACGCACGGAAACCGATATCGGTGCCAGTGCAGTGTCTGTCGCATTTGCGGCCTGTACGTTGGCCCGACAAATCTTTGAGTCGCTCTCTTCCGTCACCGTGTTGCTGGTGGGCGCAGGCGAGACTATCGAACTGGTCGCCCGTCATTTGCGTGAACATCGCGTTAAAAAAATGCTGATTGCCAACCGTACCCGCGAACGCGCCCAGGTGCTGGCGGACGAAGTGGGTGCCGAGGTCATTGCGCTAAGCGATGTTGATGAACGCCTGAAAGAGGCGGATATCATCATCAGTTCCACCGCCAGCCCGTTGCCGATTATCGGCAAAGGCATGGTTGAACGAGCCCTGAAAGCACGCCGTAATCAGCCGATGCTGCTGGTGGATATCGCCGTACCGCGTGATGTCGAACCGGAAGTGGGCAAATTAGCCAACGCTTATCTCTACAGCGTGGACGACCTGCAAAACATCATTCAGCACAACCTGGCGCAGCGCAAAGCGGCCGCTCAGCAGGCTGAAACGATTGTCGAACAGGAAGCCAGCGAGTTTATGGCCTGGCTGCGGGCGCAAAGCGTCAGCGAGACCATTCGTGAATACCGTTCGCAGGCGGACGTTGTGCGTGAAGAACTCACTGCCCGCGCGCTGGCTGCGTTACAACAAGGCGGCGACGCCGAAGCCATTATGCAGGATCTGGCGCGTAAGCTGACCAATCGCCTGATCCACGCTCCAACCAAATCACTTCAACAGGCTGCCCGTGACGGGGATGACGAACGCCTGAATATTCTGCGCGACAGCCTCGGGCTGGAGTAGCGCTGCTCTCTCAAATACTCATTACAGGGTGAATTTACGCCTATGAAGCCGTCTATTGTTGCCAAACTGGAAGCGCTGCACGAGCGCCATGAAGAAGTTCAGGCTCTGCTGGGGGATGCCAGCACGATTGCCGACCAGGAGCGTTTTCGTGCACTTTCAAAGGAATACGCACAGCTTAGCGACGTCGCCAAATGTTTTACCGACTGGCAGCAGGTGCAGGAAGATATTGAAACGGCACAGATGATGCTCGACGATCCTGAAATGCGCGAAATGGCGCAGGAAGAGTTACAGGAAGCCAAAACCAAAGGCGAGCAGCTTGAGCAGGACTTGCAGGTGCTGTTGCTGCCAAAAGATCCGGATGACGAGCGCAACGCGTTTGTGGAAGTGCGTGCGGGAACCGGCGGCGATGAAGCTGCGTTGTTTGCCGGTGATTTATTCCGCATGTACAGCCGTTATGCTGAATCACGCCGCTGGCGCGTGGAAATCATGAGCGCCAATGAAGGTGAACATGGTGGATTCAAAGAAGTTATCGCCAAGATTAGCGGCGAGGGCGTTTATGGTCGGCTGAAATTCGAGTCCGGTGGTCATCGCGTACAGCGCGTGCCAGCCACTGAATCTCAGGGGCGTATTCATACTTCCGCCTGTACGGTTGCGGTGATGCCTGAACTGCCTGAAGCGGAAATGCCGGATATCAATCCTGCGGATCTGCGTATTGATACTTTCCGCTCCTCTGGTGCGGGCGGTCAGCACGTTAACACCACCGATTCCGCGATCCGTATTACTCACTTGCCGACCGGTATTGTCGTTGAGTGTCAGGACGAGCGTTCCCAGCACAAGAACAAAGCCAAAGCGCTCTCCGTGCTGGGCGCGCGTATTCGTGCTGCCGAAGTGGCAAAACGCCAGCAGGCTGAAGCCTCTGAACGCCGTAACCTGCTGGGAAGCGGTGACCGAAGCGACCGTAATCGCACCTATAACTTCCCGCAAGGACGTGTGACCGACCACCGCATTAACCTGACGCTTTACCGTCTGGACGAAGTGATGGAAGGCAAACTCGACATGCTCATTGAACCGATTGTCCAGGAATACCAGGCCGATCAGCTGGCGGCGCTGTCCGATCAGGAATGATGACCTTTAAACAGTGGTTAACGCAGGCCATCGGTCGGCTGGCAGAAAGTGAAAGTCCGCGCCGTGACGCGGAGATTTTGCTTGGGCACGTCACCGGGAAATCTCGTACTTTTATTCTCGCGTTTGATGAAACAGCATTAACGCAGGAACAGAGCGACGCGCTGGAAGCTTTGCTGGCCCGCCGGGTGAACGGTGAGCCGGTGGCGCATTTAGTCGGCATGCGAGAGTTCTGGTCATTACCGCTGTTTGTCTCGCCTGCCACGCTCATTCCGCGACCGGACACCGAGTGTCTGGTGGAACAGGCGTTAGCCAGAATGCCAACTGAACCTTGTTCGGTGCTTGATTTGGGCACAGGAACAGGGGCGATTGCGTTGGCGCTGGCCAGTGAGCGGCCAGATTGTGCCGTCACAGCAGTGGATTTTGTTCCTGCAGCGGTTGAACTGGCCACGTGCAATGCCATAAACCTGGCGCTCCGCAACGTGACTGTCATTCAAAGTAACTGGTTCAGTGCGCTTGAAGGGCAGACATTCAGCATGATTGTCAGCAATCCGCCTTACATTGATGAACAAGACCCTCATCTTGCACAAGGCGACGTGCGCTTCGAGCCAAAAACCGCACTGGTGGCGGCAGAAGCAGGGCTTGCGGACCTGGCGTTGATTATCCGTGAAGGGCGTCAACACCTTACGCCAGGCGGCTGGATGCTGCTTGAACATGGCTGGAAGCAGGGTGAAGACGTGCGGGATCTGTTTTTAAACGCAGGTTACGAGCAAGTGGAAACTTGCCGTGACTATGGTGGCAACGAGCGGTTGACGCTAGGAAGACGTAGTGCTGACTGAGAGCGCGTTTAGCGTTATTATTAGCATCATTTTGAAGTTATCTGGCTGCCTGTTGGCAGCCCGCAGTTGGGGTAGGTGATGAGGTCATTAGCGGATTTTGAATTTAACAACGCGCCTTTGTGCGACGGAATGATCCTCATTTCTGAACTGATCCGTGATGATTTCCAGGCCCAGTATGTCATCGACGAACTGGAGCAGTTAGTCAGCCTGGCGCAGGAAGAAATCAGTCCTTCCTGGACTGATACTCGTCAGGTTGAACGCTTAATCGAGCTGTTCTATGGCGAATGGGGCTTTGGTGCCTCTCACGGTATTTATCGTTTGTCAGATGCGCTTTGGCTCGACAAAGTGCTGAAAAATCGTGAGGGCAGTGCGGTGTCTCTCGGCGCAATTATGCTGTGGGTAGCACGTCGTCTGTCGATACCGATGATGCCCGTTATTTTTCCGACGCAGTTACTGCTGCGTGCCGATGTGGAAACCGGGGAAATGTGGTTTATCAACCCGTTTACCGGCGACACGCTGGACGAACACACGCTTGAAGTGTGGCTGAAGGGCAACATCAGCCCGCTGGCAGAACTGTTTAATGAAGACCTGGATGAGGCGGATAACTCAGAGGTTATTCGCAAGCTGCTGGACACGCTGAAGTCTGCATTGATGGAAGAGCGCCAGATGGAGCTCGCCCTGCGCGTCAGCGAAGCGCTGCTGCAGTTTAATCCGGAAGATCCTTATGAAATTCGCGATCGCGGCCTGATTTATGCCCAGCTTGAGTGCGAGCACGTGGCGCTGACCGACCTGAGCTATTTTGTCGAGCAGTGCCCGGAAGATCCGATCAGCGAAATTATTCGCGCGCAAATCAACAACATCGCGCACAAACAGATTACTTTGCATTAATCGATTACCTCCTGATAAGGCGATTTTATGAAACAAAAAGTGGTTAGCATTGGCGATATCAAAGTAGCAAACGACCTGCCGTTCGTGCTGTTTGGCGGAATGAACGTGCTGGAGTCCCGCGATCTTGCAATGCGCATTTGTGAACACTACGTCACCGTGACGCAGAAACTGGGCATCCCGTACGTGTTCAAAGCCTCTTTTGACAAAGCCAACCGTTCTTCCATCAAGTCCTACCGTGGGCCGGGTCTGGAAGAAGGGATGAAGATTTTCCAGGAGCTGAAACAAGCCTTCGGCGTGAAAATCATCACTGACGTTCACGAAGCCTCTCAGGCACAGCCTGTTGCTGAAGTGGTTGACGTTATCCAACTGCCTGCCTTCCTGGCACGTCAGACTGACCTGGTGGAAGCGATGGCGAAAACCGGTGCGGTCATTAACGTGAAAAAACCGCAGTTCGTAAGCCCAGGCCAGATGGGAAACATCGTTGATAAGTTCGCTGAAGGCGGCAACGATAAAGTGATTCTGTGTGACCGTGGTACGCAGTTTGGCTACGACAACCTCGTGGTCGACATGCTGGGCTTCAGCGTCATGAAAGCGGTGTCCGGCAACTCCCCGGTTATTTTCGACGTGACTCACGCACTGCAGTGCCGCGACCCGTTCGGTGCGGCGTCCAGCGGTCGTCGTGCTCAGGTAACTGAGCTGGCACGTGCGGGTATGGCAACCGGTATCGCAGGTCTGTTTATCGAAGCCCACCCGGATCCAGAGCACGCGAAATGCGACGGCCCATCCGCGCTGCCGCTGGCTAAGCTGGAACCGTTCCTGAAACAGATCAAAGCGATTGACGATCTGGTGAAGAACTTCGATGAGCTGGATACCAGCAATTAATCACTGTTGGATAATAAAAAAACTCGCTGCGGCGAGTTTTTTTATGGGTAATGCCCGGCGTCACTACGTTTGCCGGGCCTACGCGTAGGCCGGGTAAGCATCGCGCCACCCGGCGTTATCAGGCAAATATCGTCATCAGATAAGCCGCAAACAGTGCCAGATGCGCGGCACCATTCAGCACATTGGTGCGTCCTGTGGAGAACGAGATGTGGCACAACACCAGGGAAGCCACCATCACGATCATTTCTGGCGCGCCGAGGGCGAAGTGCAGGTCATTGCCCGTTGCGAAGGCAATCAGCGTAACGACGGGCACCGTCAATGAAATGGTGGCGAGCACAGACCCAAAGAACAGGTTCATGGCACGCTGTACCTGATTACTCAACACCGCCTTCAATGCCCCTAACCCTTCCGGTGACAAAATCAACAGCGCGACCAGGAAACCGGTGAAAGCGACAGGCGCATTCATGCTGGTGAGCAGTGTCTCAAGTGGATTCGCATTCATTTTGGTGACCGCGATAACGGCAATCAGATGAACGATCAGCCAGACGGTGTGCCACAGGCTGCTGTGCGCGGACGGCTTGCCGTGATGCGGGTCGTCGTCGTCGGCTTCGTCTTCATGTTCGTACACGAACAGGCTCTGGTGCGTTTTGGTCTGAATCAACAGGAACACGCCGTACATCGCCGCGGAAATCAGTGCGACCAGCAACGCCTGCCCGGTTGAGAAGTTTGCGCCCGGTAAGGCCATGGGGAATACCAGAACAATAATCGCCAACGGGAAGAGGGCAATCATATACTGCTTCAGACCGAATAAATTCATGTACTGCGTGGCAAACTTCTGGCCGCCCAACAGCAGCGAGAAGCCCACCAGGCCACCCGTCACAATCATAATGATTGAATAAAGCGTGTCTCGCATCAGGGTTGGTGCGGCATCGCCGGTCGCCATTAATGCAGAAATCAGGCTTACTTCAAGAATGACCACTGAAAGGCTTAAAATCAACGAGCCATACGGTTCGCCGAGGCGGTGGGCCAGCACGTCTGCATGGCGAACCACGCTAAATGCGCTGCTCAAAATACCGATTAACGCCAGAATATTGATGCCAATAACCACTGGCAGGGACTGGTTGTGACCAAAAAAAGCCAGCACCGCCAGTGCGACCAGCGGGAAAATAAGGGTTGTCTCCTTGTGGCGGGTCTTCACCGCCTCTTGCGCATGTGTCATGAACCATCTCCATTTCAGCAGGTTTTATAATTATAGATAACATAAGGCAATAAAATAACAGACCCGGGACTCATCTTAGCGTTGTTTTACCAAAATTTACCTCAATCATGGGAAAACGAAATAAGGCAGTTATAAAACTGAGTTATGTTTAATTTCAGTTTAAATAACAGTATATTGAAGTCATATTAAGTTCATTTATCTGTTCTTGATGCGTGAGGCATCCTCGTAAAGGCGTGGCGGTATACCGCCACTTGCTGGAACTATTTGTGCTTTATTGACGCTCTGTTGTCTTGCAAGCGGCCCGTACTTTGCATATTGTCTGAAGAAGCTGGATACTATTTCAGCAATTTTACAGGGATAGTAGTCGTCGCAGGGAAGTGTGCAGTGGCGGAGGTTAAAAGTGTTAACGCGTGATTTCTTGCTGAAAGCCGATTGCAAAACGGCCTTTGGTGCAATCGAGGAATCGCTACTCTGGTCGCCAGAACAACGTGCCGCGTCGCTTGCCGCCACGTTAGCCTGCGGTCCGGATGATGGCCCGGTATGGATTTTTGGTTATGGTTCGCTGATGTGGAACCCGGCGCTGGATTACAGTGAATCCTGCACGGGAACGCTGGTCGGCTGGCACCGTGCCTTCTGTTTACGCCTGACGGCAGGGCGTGGTAGCGCCTGTCAGCCAGGCCGAATGCTTGCCCTGAAAGAGGGTGGGCGCACCACAGGTGTGGCCTATCGCCTGCGTGATTGTGCGCTGGAAGAGGAGCTTACGCTGCTCTGGAAGCGGGAAATGATCACCGGCTGCTATCTGCCGACCTGGTGTAAGCTCGAGCTCGATGATGGACGTACAGTCAACGCGCTGGTGTTCATTATGGACCCCAGACATCCGCTGTATGAATCTGACACCAGCGTGCAGGTCATCGCCCCGCTCATTGCCTCGGCCAGCGGCCCGCTCGGCACCAACGCTCAGTATCTTTTCTCGCTCGAACAGGAACTGACAAAGCTGGGTATGCAGGATGAGTGTTTGGATGAACTGGTGAATAATGTGAGGCATTTGCTGGGTGGGGAAAACCTGCCGAGGATTGCGTAACAAAAAAGAGAACGCCCGGAGTTTCCGGGCTTTGAGAGTGATGACAAACCTCTAACGAATGAAGATTTGTCATAGGGTGCCTAATAAGAAACAAGGAAAATCAATTTATTGATTTTCGGCTGCTCACCACAAAGAAGGAAAAACCACGCTTTTTCCTTCTTTGTCAGCAGTCTGAAAGCCCGGAGTTTCCGGGCTTTGACGTTTCAGGCGGGCACGTAGCTTATCGAGTGCTCCAGAGACTGGCTGTGACTGTCGATGAGCACATTCCATGTCCCGCTGTACGGCACGGTAAGATAGGCATCTTCCCGGTTTTGCACGCTGAGGATATCGGTCTGAACATCCGTCACTTGCTTTTTAGCGCTCATCAGGTGAATGTGACAGCGCTCCGAACACCTTACCACCACGGTATCTCCGCCAAATAATGTCAAACTTGCTTTTACCATCGCCATTTTTTACCCCGTCGCCATCCGTCAACGCTCTCCCTGCCGAGAACTCCTGCGTGTGATGTTGTTCACAAATCACTCATGGCATAACACCAAAGCAGGGGCGTGCTGATGCTGATTTTGATCAAAAAATGCCGTAACGATTCAACAAAAATGACATTATTCCTGAAACCATTCAGCTTGCATGACGTTTGTCAGCCAAACCTGCGCCAGGGGCAGATTAAATGCGGAAATGGCCCGCAGTAGTAGCAAGGTCGCCCGCCTGACTCTGCAACGCGCCCGCCGCTGCGGCGGAATTCAGCATTCTGCTGTACCATCCGGTTGAGATGAATCACGGCGTGGTTAATCTCCTGGATGCCCTGCATCTGCTCGCTGCTGGCAAAGTTACGCACCTCACCGGCAACACAACGAGGAACTTGATGCTGGAAGCGGGGCTATAAGAAAAAACACTTTATCAGCGCTTTTTGACTCAAAACGTTAATACTTTGTCCGCCGCGAGCGTCCACTGAGCGAGCTCAATCAGCGTGCCAATTTCCACGCCATCCGCCAGCGGGAGGCTGCTTATTCCTCTGCCATCGGCGCAGGTTTTACACAGTTTTACTGGAACGTTTTGCGCGGTAAGAATTTCCAGCATTTGCTGGATGTTGTAGCCCTCAGCTGGCTTTTGGCCTTTCAGCCCAGCGGTCACCGCATCGGACATCAGAAACAGTTTCAACGCCAACGGGCCTTGTTCACGCAGAGCAATCGCCAAACGTAAACTGTTAAATAAGGACTCGCTGCCGTAGGCCGCACCGTTAGCGATAATCACGATCTTCTGCATAGTCACTCCATAGAAATAGCTTTGACAACAGGATGTTACTGCGTTCTCTCGCTACTGTCCAAAGCGACCAATTAAACCTGCGGCAGCAAGCTGATGCCCCTTGAGCTTCTCAAACAACGCTTCGCGTGTCAGCCCGGCAGGCAAGGTGGGCGCTAAATCGGTGGCAATTAACGTGAAGGTATAGTGATGCGCTCCGCTGCCGGGCGGCGGGCAGGGGCCATACCAACTGTTTGTGCCCGGCGTGTTTTTGCCTCCGGTAAAGCCATTAGGCGATTTCAGCGCGTCGGGCGCAAAACCCGTGGCAGACGGTGGAATGTTATAGGCCACCAGGTGCGTGACACCAAGACCCTTCCGGCCTTCGGGATCGTGAACGATAAGCGCAAGGCTTTGGGTTTGCGGCGGAATGTTGCTCCACACCAAAGGCGGCGAATTATTCTTGCCGGTGCAGTTGGCATTTTTCGGGTCATTACCGGCAAATTTCTGGTCAAGAAGCGCGTTGTCGGCAAAAGCGGGGGATTGCAGAATAAACAAATCGCTGGCGTGAACCACGCCGGAACTGAACAGCAGGGCACTGCAAAGAGCGAAACGAAGCGGCGGGCTCATAAGCGCAACTCTTACAGGAAAGGTGGTTTAAATGTAGTCAATTTTTAAGGATCTTCCTGAAATTCGCCCTGAGGCTGAAACGAAGAGACAAAGCCGTTAAAATACTCAGGATGTGTTTGTCTTACCGCCCTCAACTTCTGCTGTTATTACTCTTGCTGCTGGCAGGAGATGCCGCAGGTGCCCGTCAAACCTTTATCGAACAAGCTGAACACCCTTTTGATAACGCCCCGGCAGAATTGCCCAGCCTGGGTATGGCGGCAGATAATCATGAGAGTGAAAAACATCTCGCGGAAGTTACAGGTTCGCAGGCGGTTTAAAGTGAAGTCATTGACATGGCAGGGCGATTCGCAAGCGCTAAGCCTGACGTCACCGGTCAATCGCAACAACCTGGACGGCTGGACGGTAATTATGCCTGCGTGGGATTACAGCGAAGGGGCCAGCAACCGCTGGCATCTTTCGGTGGTGGCCGAGGATGAAAAAGGGCAGCGCGTTTCTTCCAATGAAATCACGTTGGTGCTGACGGAGCCGCTGGTGAGTTTCCCTGCGGCGACGTCAGAGGCGTTCTGGAACCCTTAAAAAATGCGTTCCTGGTGAACCCATACCGCCGCTTCCACGCGAGATTTCAGCTTCATTTTCTTCAGCATATGCTTCACATGGACTTTCACGGTGCTTTCGGTGATGTCGAGACGGCGGGCGATCATCTTGTTTGGCAGACCCTGAGCAATCAGCTTCAGGATATCGCGCTCGCGCGGCGTGAGCTGATTGATATCTCTGTCTGATATCGCGCGGTTGGCACGCAGGCTGGCAGCCAGCACCGGCGTTAGCGCTTCACTCAGCACCATTTCACCTGCGGCGGCCTGTTGCAGCGCTCTCAATAACTCTTCCGGTTCCATGTCTTTCAGCAGATAACCGTCTGCGCCACGTTTCAACGCCGTCACCACGTCTTCTTCGTGGTTCGACACGCTGAATACGACCACCCGGCCAGACAACGCTTTTTCGCGCAGTTTATCGAGGGTTTCCAGGCCGTTCATGCCCGGCATATTGAGGTCGAGCAGGATCAAATCCGGATCAAGGGCCTCTGCCAGCTCAATCCCTTGCTCGCCGTTGCTGGCTTCACCCACGACCTGAATATCAGGGGCCATGCTGATTAACTGCTTTACGCCAGTGCGCAGCATTGGATGATCGTCAATTAACAGGATGGTGGCCCGTTCCTGATTACTCATGGATTTCTCCTTGGGGTTGTGGAAGCGGTTTTTCTGGAATAAAGGAAACGACAACTTCTGTTCCACCGGTATCACGACGTCTGACCTGGCAATCGCCGCGCAGGCTTTGTGCCCGGTCTCGCATAATGATTAAACCATAGTGGTTAGTTCGCTCGGCATGATCCGGCACGCCGCGACCGTTGTCGGCGACGGTGAGTCGAACCTGATTGTCGTTCTGCGTCACCGACACGGTGACTTCCGTAGCTTCAGAGTGTTTAAGCGCATTGCTCAAGGCTTCCCGGGCGATTTGCAGCGCATGGATAGCCTGATGAGAAGGAACAAAGCGCGGAGGAAGCTGGTAATCCAGCTTCACGTCAAAACCAAAACGGGCGCTGTATTCATGACAGCTGGCTTCCAGCGCCGGACGCAGACCCGGCTCGGTTAATTGCAACCGGAAGGTGGTTAACAGCTCGCGAAGCTGCGCCCATGAGGTATTCAGTTCGTTGCGCATCTGGCTGAGCAACTGACGGCTTTCCGCCGAAAGGTCGCTGCCCTGCATTTGCAGACAGCTGACCTGCATCTTCATACAGGAAAGAGATTGAGCGATGGAATCATGCAGTTCACGCGCAATGGTGGCACGCTCTTCCATCACGATTAGCTGGTGCTGGCGTTCCTGGTGCCTGTCCAGCGCGAGCGTAGCCGTCAGTTGTTCAACTAAGGTATCGACCAGTTGCTGCTGGTCATGACTCAGATGGCGACCGGCAGGCAGTGTCGCCAGCAGGATGCCGAATTGATTATGTGCATCACCCAGGCGCCATTTCAGCGTGGTACCACCGCCAGGCGGGGCAGGGAGATCGCGTGGACACAGGAAGCAGCCTTTATCATCACAATTCAGCTCAGAATGGCAGCTGAACTCCTGATGGTTCTCTTCGTCCTCAACATCGTAAACCCGAACTTCTATGTCGCGAAGCAGCGTTAATTCTTGCAACCCGTTGAGCACGGGAGAGATTCGTTCACAAAGAGGTGCCTGTGAGTGCAGACGACGGTTTGCCTGCCAGAGAAAGCCCAGAATTTCGTTTTTCTGTTCGAGATTGGCGGTTTTTTCCTGCACGCGCTGTTCCAGCACAGAGTAACTTTCCGCCAGCTCTTTGGACATGTTATTCAGCGCCATGCCCAGCGTTGCCATTTCGTTACGCCCACTGATGGTTGCGCGTTGGGTGAAATCACGACGACTGACAGCACGCGCCATGCTCAGCAGTTGCTCCCACGGGTGAAGCAGGCGAGCACGTAGCCAGATGATGGTAAACAGCAGTAATAACGCCATAAACACCGCCATCATTCGTTGTACCCACACCACATGCTGAATGCGTTTTTCGGTGGTATGGTCGAAGGCGGTCACCAGTTGGTCAATGCGGTTCACAAAGCTTGCGACTTCCCCGGCGACAACGTCCTGGCTGCGGGCATTTTTAAGGCTCGGTGCAAGTTCGGTTTTCCAGTATTGCTGTAAGCCACTCAATTGCTGTTGCTGTCCGTCGCGACGCGCGGCTTCAATCAGCTCCGGGCTTGATACGGTTTGGTTCATATCATCGAGTAGTTTTTGATCGTTGCCATGCAGTGGAATAGCCGCCAGCAGGCGATAACTCTGCATACGCAATGAACCGGCTTTGTTGATTGCATGTGCGCTGCCTTGCACTCCATGAACCAGACGCGCAGAAATAGCCATGCCGGTCACACCGATAGCGGTGGACAGCAAAACGATAAGCGCCAGTTGATTGACCAGCGTAAGCGGGGTAAAAAGACGTTTAAACATCGACTACATGGCTCCTGACCAGGGATGCAATCCGGGAGTGCTAACTATTCTCGGATATCACCTGGAGTATACCCATACCCCTAAAGGATTACCTCTTAATTGCCGAAGGGATCGGGAAAAGGGAGTGGGTGGTGAATAACCCTGGAACGCTCGTGATAAACCACACTTTTTTAAGCGATGAGATCTACTCATTTAGAGTGATGGCGATTTTTTGAGCATGATTATGTTCCATTTTCATTTGATTTATATCAACTTACTTCGGCGCGTAAACCCTAATGTGGCGGCATCAAAACGCCATTATTAGAGGTTTCTATGAGTCAATCTTCCGCTTCGGAAAAGGATAAAGGCGCCGTCATCACCGACTGGCGCCCTGAAGACGCTGTCTTCTGGCAAACACGTGGGCATCGGGTTGCCAGCCGCAATTTGTGGATTTCCGTTCCTTGTCTTCTGCTCGCGTTCTGCGTCTGGATGTTGTTCAGCGCGGTAGCGGTAAACCTCAATAAAGTGGGTTTTAACTTCACCACCGATCAGCTCTTCATGTTGACCGCGCTGCCGGGTCTGTCTGGTGCGCTGTTGCGTGTGCCTTATGCGTTTATGGTGCCTATCTTCGGCGGTCGTCGCTGGACGGCCTTCAGCACCGGTATCATGATAGTCCCTTGCGTGTGGCTCGGTTTTGCCGTGCAGGACCCAACCACGCCATTTAGCGTGTTTATGATTATTGCGTTGATGTGTGGTTTCGCCGGCGCGAACTTCGCTTCCAGTATGGCAAACATCAGCTTCTTCTTCCCGAAAGCGAAGCAGGGCGGTGCGCTGGGTCTGAACGGCGGCTTAGGTAACATGGGTGTGAGCGTAATGCAGTTGGTTGCGCCGATTGCTATCTCTGTATCCATTTTTGCCATCTTTGGCGGGAAAGGTGTTGAACAGGCTGACGGTTCTTCCCTGTTCCTCGAAAACGCTGCATGGATTTGGGTCCCGTTCCTGATTGTCTTCACCCTGGCGGCCTGGTTTGGCATGAACGACCTGTCTGCGTCTAAAGCGTCTTTGAAAGAGCAACTTCCTGTTCTGAAACGCGGTCACCTGTGGATCATGGCGGTGCTGTATCTGGCGACTTTCGGCTCGTTCATCGGTTTCTCTGCCGGGTTCGCGATGCTGTCCAAAACCCAGTTCCCTGACGTGAACATTCTGCACTTTGCCTTCTTCGGTCCGTTTATTGGTGCGCTGGCACGTTCCCTGGGCGGCGGCATTTCTGACCGCCTGGGCGGGACTCGCGTTACGCTCATTAACTTCATTGCGATGGCCATTTTCTCTGCACTGCTGTTCCTGACGCTGCCAACTAACGGGCAGGGTGGAAACTTCGTGGCCTTCTTTGCCGTCTTCATGGGGCTGTTTGTGACGGCTGGTCTGGGGAGTGCATCTACCTTCCAGATGATTTCCGTTATTTTCCGCAAACTGACGATGGATCGCGTGAAAGCAGAAGGCGGCAGCGAAGAACATGCGCTGCGCGAAGCGGCAACAGATACGGCGGCAGCATTGGGCTTCATCTCTGCTATCGGTGCTGTCGGCGGCTTCTTTATCCCAAAATCTTTTGGTATCTCGCTGGAAATGACCGGTTCCCCGGCGGGCGCGATGAAAGTGTTCCTCGTGTTCTATATCGCCTGCGTGTTGATCACCTGGGTGGTTTACGGACGTAAAACTAAAAAATAAGTGTGACTTCTTGATTATCAGGCGCGAGTGAATCGCGCCTTTTTTTTACGCCGAATTTAGTTACAACATACTAGTTATATTGCAGAGAGGAAGGCACCTGACCACTGTGCTAAGCCTCGGTCAAATAGCGTACCTACCCCTTAATACCTCCCTGATGAAAGGTGACGAGCGGGTAGGCGTGATTAGTTAGTTTATTCATTGAAAAACAGTAAGTTACAAAAATAATTGTGATAATACTTTGGTGGTATTCGCTCTTTCCGCCCCAATTGTTAACAAAACCCGCCTTGATCGCCATCAATTCCCATCTTCTTTCAGGCAGTTACTTTCGCTGCAATTGTTGCAATGTCGATTTAGCAGAGAGCCGACAGGCTCCTTACAGGAGAAACCCGATGAGCAAATTTCTGGACCGGTTTCGCTACTTCAAACAGAAGGGCGAAACCTTTGCCGATGGGCACGGTCAGCTTATGGAAACCAACCGGGACTGGGAAGACGGATACCGCCAACGCTGGCAGCATGACAAAGTGGTGCGTTCCACCCACGGTGTAAACTGCACCGGGTCATGCAGCTGGAAAATCTACGTGAAAAACGGCCTGGTGACCTGGGAAACCCAGCAAACTGACTATCCGCGTACTCGACCAGACCTGCCAAACCATGAGCCGCGTGGCTGCCCGCGTGGCGCAAGCTACTCCTGGTATCTCTACAGCGCCAACCGCCTGAAATACCCTCTTATGCGTAAACGTCTGATGAAGATGTGGCGCGAAGCCAAAGTGCAGCATCCGGATCCGGTTGATGCCTGGGCGTCGATCATTGAAGATGCTGACAAAGCCAAAAGCTTCAAGCAGGCGCGTGGTCGCGGTGGCTTCGTGCGTTCCTCCTGGCAGGAAGTGAATGAGCTGATTGCCGCGTCTAACGTCTATACCGTCAAAACTTACGGCCCTGACCGTGTGGCGGGCTTCTCGCCCATTCCGGCGATGTCTATGGTTTCCTACGCCGCAGGCGCGCGTTATATCTCCCTGCTTGGCGGAACCTGCCTGAGCTTCTACGACTGGTATTGCGACCTGCCGCCTGCGTCGCCGCAGACCTGGGGCGAGCAGACCGACGTGCCAGAATCTGCCGACTGGTATAACTCTTCCTACATTCTGGCCTGGGGTTCTAACGTTCCGCAGACCCGTACTCCGGATGCCCACTTCTTTACTGAAGTTCGTTATAAGGGCACCAAGACCGTTGCTATCACCCCAGATTACGCGGAAATCGCCAAGCTCTGTGACCTGTGGCTGGCACCGAAGCAGGGGACCGATGCCGCAATGGCGATGGCGATGGGCCACGTTATGCTGCGCGAGTTCCACCTCGACAAGCCAAGCCAATACTTCACCGATTACGTGCGTCGTTACACCGACATGCCGATGCTGGTGACGCTGGAAGAGCGTGATGGCTACTATGCGGCTGGCCGTATGCTGCGTGCTTCCGATCTGGTTGATGCGCTGGGTCAGGAAAAGAACCCTGAATGGAAAACCGTTGCCTTCGATGAGAACGGCGAGATGACCGTCCCGAACGGTTCTATCGGTTTCCGTTGGGGTGACAAAGGCAAGTGGAACCTCGAACAGCGCGACGGTAACAGCGGCGACGAAGTTCAACTGCGCCTCTCGATGCTTGGCGGCCATGACGATATCGCTGAAGTCGGCTTCCCGTATTTCGGCGGCGATGGCACCGAGCACTTCAACAAAGTGGAGCTGGAAAACATCCTGCTGCACAAGCTGCCGGTGAAACGCCTGCAGATGGCCGACGGTTCAACCTGCCTCGTGACCACCGTTTATGACCTGACCATGGCCAACTACGGCCTGGAGCGCGGTCTGGGCGATGCCAACTGCGCCAGCAGCTACGACGACGTGAAAGCGTACACTCCGGCGTGGGCAGAGCAGATTACTGGCGTGCCACGTTCGCAGATTATCCGTACCGCGCGTGAGTTTGCCGATAACGCCGATAAAACGCACGGTCGCTCGATGATCATCGTTGGTGCCGGTCTGAACCACTGGTACCACCTCGATATGAACTATCGTGGTCTGATCAATATGCTTATCTTCTGTGGCTGTGTCGGTCAGAGCGGCGGCGGCTGGGCGCACTATGTGGGCCAGGAAAAACTGCGTCCGCAAACCGGCTGGGCTCCGCTGGCGTTCGCGCTGGACTGGAACCGTCCACCGCGCCACATGAACAGCACCTCTTACTTCTATAACCACTCCAGCCAGTGGCGTTACGAGACGCTGACCGCGCAAGAGCTGTTGTCCCCGATGGCGGATAAATCCCGTTATACCGGGCATCTGCTGGACTTCAACGTTCGCGCAGAGCGTATGGGCTGGCTGCCGTCTGCCCCTCAGTTGGGCACTAACCCGCTGACCATTGCAGCCGAAGCGGAAAAAGCCGGGATGTCTGCGGTGGATTACACCGTGAAATCCCTGAAAGACGGCTCTATGCACTTCGCGGCTGAGCGTCCTGAAAACGGTAAAAACCACCCGCGCAACCTGTTTATCTGGCGTTCCAACCTGCTGGGCTCTTCCGGTAAGGGCCACGAATACATGCTGAAATACCTGCTGGGTACTGAGCACGGTATTCAGGGTAAAGATCTGGGTGAGCAGGGCGGTCTGAAGCCAGAAGAAGTGGAATGGCGTGATAACGGCCTCGACGGCAAGCTGGATCTGGTGGTGACGCTGGACTTCCGTCTGTCGAGCACCTGCTTGTTCTCCGATATCGTGCTGCCAACCGCGACCTGGTATGAGAAAGACGACATGAATACCTCGGATATGCATCCGTTTATTCATCCGCTTTCTGCCGCTGTCGACCCGGCATGGGAATCGAAGAGCGACTGGGATATCTACAAAGACATCGCGAAGACATTCTCTGAAGTGTGCGTGGGACATCTGGGTGTGGAAACCGACGTGGTTACGCTGCCGATTCAGCATGACTCCCCGGCCGAAATGGCTCAGCCGCTGGACGTGAAAGACTGGAAGAAAGGTGAATGCGACCTGATCCCAGGCAAAACCGCGCCGCACATTATGACCGTAGAACGCGATTACCCTGCGACCTGGGAGCGCTTTACCTCTGTCGGTCCGCTGATGGAAAAAATCGGCAATGGCGGGAAAGGCATCGCGTGGAATACCCAGAGCGAAGTCGACTTGCTGCGTAAGCTGAATTACACCAAAGCAGACGGCCCGGCGAAAGGTCAGCCGATGATCAATACCGCTATCGATGCGGCAGAAATGATCCTCACGTTCGCGCCAGAAACTAACGGTCAGGTTGCCGTGAAAGCGTGGGCTGCGTTGAGTGAAATCACCGGTCGCGACCACACGCATCTGGCACTGAATAAAGAAGACGAGAAAATTCGCTTCCGTGATATTCAGGCTCAGCCGCGCAAAATTATCTCCAGCCCGACCTGGTCTGGCCTTGAAGATGAACACGTTTCCTATAACGCGGGTTACACCAACGTTCACGAACTGATCCCATGGCGTACGCTTTCTGGCCGTCAGCAGCTGTATCAGGATCACCAGTGGATGCGTGACTTCGGCGAAAGCCTGCTGGTTTACCGTCCGCCAATCGACACCCGTTCGGTGAAAGCGGTGATGGGCCAGAAGTCCAACGGCAACCCTGAGAAGGCGCTGAACTTCCTGACGCCACACCAGAAATGGGGCATTCACTCCACCTACAGCGACAACTTGCTGATGCTGACACTGTCACGCGGCGGCCCGATTGTGTGGATGAGTGAAACCGACGCTAAAGAGCTGGGCATTGAAGACAACGACTGGATTGAAGCCTTCAACAGCAACGGTTCCCTGACGGCTCGTGCCGTGGTGAGCCAGCGTGTGCCAGCGGGCATGACCATGATGTATCACGCTCAGGAACGTATCGTGAACCTGCCGGGTTCTGAGATTACCGGTCAGCGCGGCGGCATCCACAACTCGGTCACCCGTATCAGCCCGAAACCGACCCACATGATTGGCGGTTACGCGCAGTTGTCGTACAGCTTTAACTACTACGGCACCGTGGGGTCAAACCGCGATGAGTTCGTGGTGGTACGTAAGATGAAGAACATTGACTGGTTAGACGGCGAAGGCAATGACCAGGTACAGGAGAGCGTAAAATGAAAATTCGTTCACAAGTCGGCATGGTGCTGAATCTCGATAAATGCATCGGCTGTCATACCTGCTCAGTAACCTGTAAAAACGTCTGGACCAGCCGTGAAGGGATGGAGTACGCGTGGTTTAACAACGTGGAAACGAAGCCGGGTGTCGGCTTCCCTAACGACTGGGAGAATCAGGAAAAATGGAAGGGCGGTTGGATACGTAAAATTAACGGCAAGCTGGTGCCTCGCATGGGTAACAAAGCCATGCTGCTGGGCAAAATCTTCGCTAACCCGCATCTGCCGGGTATTGAGGATTACTACGAGCCGTTCGATTTCGACTATCAGACACTGCACAAAGCTGGCGAAAGCAAGCACCAGCCGATTGCCCGTCCTCGCTCGCTGATCACCGGTCAGCGTATGGACAAAATCACCTCTGGCCCGAACTGGGAAGATGATCTGGGCGGCGAGTTCTCAAAACTCTCCCGCGACCAGAACTTCGAGAACGTGCAGAAGGCGATGTACGGTCAGTTCGAAAATACCTTCATGATGTACATGCCGCGTCTGTGCGAGCACTGCCTGAATCCGGCGTGTGTGGCGACTTGCCCAAGCGGTGCCATCTACAAGCGTGAAGAAGACGGTATCGTGCTGATCGACCAGGACAAATGTCGTGGCTGGCGCATGTGTATCACCGGTTGCCCGTACAAGAAAATCTACTTCAACTGGAAGAGCGGCAAGTCCGAGAAGTGCATCTTCTGCTACCCGCGTATCGAAGCCGGTCAGCCGACCGTGTGTTCCGAAACCTGCGTGGGCCGTATCCGCTACCTCGGCGTGCTGCTGTATGACGCGGACATGATTGAGCAGGCGGCAAGCACTGAGAGCCAGAAAGACTTGTACCAGCGTCAGCTGGACGTGTTCCTCGACCCGAACGATCCGAAAGTGATTGAGCAGGCGCTGAAAGACGGCATTCCACAGAGCGTGATTGACGCGGCTCAGCAGTCGCCGGTTTACAAAATGGCGATGGACTGGAAGCTGGCGCTGCCACTGCACCCGGAATACCGCACGCTGCCGATGGTCTGGTACGTGCCGCCGCTGTCTCCGATTCAGTCTGCGGCTGACGCTGGCGAGATTGGCAGCAACGGTATTTTGCCGGATGTCGATAGCCTGCGTATTCCTGTGCAGTACCTGGCGAACATGCTGACAGCCGGTGATACCGCACCGGTGCTGCGTGCGCTGAAACGTATGCTGGCGATGCGTCACTACAAGCGTGCTGAAAGCGTTGACGGTGTGAATGACACCAGCGCGCTGGAAGAAGTCGGTCTGACGGAAGCGCAGGCACAGGAAATGTATCGCTACCTGGCGATTGCTAACTACGAAGACCGTTTCGTGGTCCCAAGCAGCCACCGCGAACTGGCGCGTGACGCCTTCCCTGAGAAGAACGGTTGCGGCTTCAGCTTTGGCGACGGTTGCCACGGTTCAGACAGCTCGTTCAACCTGTTTAACAGCCGTCGTATCGATGCCATCGACGTCACCAGCAAAACGGAGCGTCAGTCATGAAAGAACTGATGATCATCTCCCGCCTGCTGGAGTACCCGGATGCTGCCTTATGGCAGCATCAGCAGGAAGTGCATGACGCGCTGGCAGACTCTGACGTACTGGAAATGGAGGAAGCGCAGAAGCTTTGTGTGTTCCTGCGTGACCTGACTCAGCAAGATTTGCTGGACGTTCAGGCGGCGTATAGCGAGCTGTTTGACCGCGGCCGCGCGACCTCACTGCTGCTGTTCGAACACGTTCATGGCGAATCCCGTGACCGTGGCCAGGCGATGGTTGACCTGATGGCGCAGTACGCGCAGCACGGTCTGGAACTGGACAGCCGCGAGTTGCCGGATCACCTGCCGCTGTATCTGGAATATCTGGCGCAGTTGCCCCGTGAAGAAGCGCTGGGTGGCTTGCAGGACGTCGCACCGATTCTGGCGCTGCTGAGCGCCCGTTTACAGCAGCGTGAAAGCCGCTATGCCGTGCTGTTTGACGTGCTGCTGAAACTGGCCAGCACTGAAATCGACGGTGTGAAAGTGGCGGAGAAAATTGCTGATGAAGCTCGCGACGACACGCCGCAGGCACTGGACGCCGTTTGGGAAGAAGAGCAGGTTAAATTCTTCGCCGATCAGGGATGCGCGGATTCAGACATCACCGCCCATCAGCGTCGTTTTTCCGGCGCAGTTGCGCCGCAGTATCTGAATATCTCGACTGGAGGAGAGCGCTAATGCATTTCCTGAATATGTTCTTCTTTGATATCTATCCGTATATCGCCGGAACCATCTTCCTGGTAGGGAGCTGGCTGCGTTACGACTACGGCCAGTACTCCTGGCGTGCTGGCTCCAGCCAGATGCTGGATCGCAAAGGCATGAACCTGGCATCGAATCTGTTCCACCTCGGCATTCTTGGCGTGATCGCCGGTCATGCCTTCGGGATGCTCACGCCGCACTGGATGTATGAATCCTGGCTGCCGCTGGAAGTGAAACAGAAGATGGCGATGTTTGGCGGCGGTGCTGCCGGAGTGATGTGCCTGGTGGGCGGCATTCTGCTGCTGAAACGCCGTCTGACCAGCCCACGCATTCGCGCGACCACCACCAAAGCGGATATTCTGGTGATGTCAGTGCTGGTGCTGCAATGTCTGCTGGGCCTGCTGACCATTCCTTTCTCTGCCCAACATATGGACGGCAGCGAAATGATGAAACTGGTCGGTTGGGCGCAGTCTGTGGTGACCTTCCACGGCGGTGCTTCTGCGCACCTGGACGGCGTTGCGTTTATCTTCCGTCTGCACCTGGTGCTCGGGATGACGCTGTTTGTGCTGTTCCCGTTCTCGCGCCTGGTGCACATCTGGAGCGTGCCGGTTGAATACCTGACACGCAAATACCAGATTGTTCGCGCTCGTCGCTGATTAACGCGCTTTCTGTTCAAGGCCCTGCTGATGCGGTAATGCCGTTCACTTAAGCCTCACGTGACTTGTAGCTAAACGGATATTTAGGCGGAATATAAAGCACCGAACGATCGTATCGTCGGTGCTTCACTGCGTTCGAATCGAACCTTAGTCGAAGCTTCTCATCCTTCCCGCACGGGAGAATATGAAATTTTGGTGTCGATAGGGAATTCGGTGCTGAATGCAAGATGGTGGCGGGGGAAGGATTACTCGGCGCAAGCGCCTCGCCCTTCGGGTCGTTGCCTTTGGCAACGTTTTCTCACTGCGTTCGAATCGAACCTTAGTCGAAGCTTCTCATCCTTCCCGCACGGGAGAATATGAAATTTTGGTGTCGATAGGGAATTCGGTGCTGAATATAAGATGGTGGCGGGGGAAGGATTACTCGGCGCAAGCGCCTCGCCCTTCGGGCCGTTGCCTTTGGCAACGTTTTCTCACTGCGTTCGAATCGAACCTTAGTCGAAGCTTCTCATCCTTCCCGCACGGGAGAATATGAAATTTTGGTGTCGATAGGGAATTTGGTGCTGAATATAAGATGGTGGCGGGGGAAGGATTCGAACCTTCGAAGTCGATGACGGCAGATTTACAGTCTGCTCCCTTTGGCCGCTCGGGAACCCCGCCAGGGGTATGAAATGCTTGAGCGAAATACTTTTTGATGGTGGCGGGGGAAGGATTCGAACCTTCGAAGTCGATGACGGCAGATTTACAGTCTGCTCCCTTTGGCCGCTCGGGAACCCCGCCAGGGGTGTTGGCTATTCACTGCGGGAAGGATTATCGTTACCTGCGGTAACGCTCTCTCGCTGTGGCTCGAGTCGAACTTCGAAGTCGATGACGGCAGATTTGCAGTCAGCTCCCTTATGATCGCTCGGGAACCCCGCCAGGGGTGTTGGCTATTCACTGCGGGAAGGATTATCGTTACCTGCGGTAACGCTCTCTCGCTGTGGCTCGAGTCGAACTTCGAAGTCGTTGACGGCAGATTTGCAGTCAGCTCCCTTATGATCGCTCGGGAACCCCGCCAGGGGTTTGTTTCTTGTATTGCTATTACTGGCCGCTCCCTTGGGGAAGCGGGGCGCATCATATCAAATGACGCGCCGCTGTAAAGCCTTCCTTTCAGGAAAATGAACCGTTTGCGTACTTTTTACCCGTAACGTTTAAAAGCACCGCAAACGGGTTTTCCTTAGAGAATGATCGTTCTGTTGCCATAAACGAAGACGCGCTGCGCAAGGACCTGGTACAGGGCGCGGCTGAGGACGTTTTTCTCAACATCACGGCCGGCACGCATCATATCGTCGGCGGAGTAGGTGTGATCGACGTTAATCACATCCTGCATAATGATAGGGCCTTCATCGAGGTTATCGTTCACATAGTGAGCGGTGGCACCGATGATTTTCACGCCACGCTCATACGCCTGGTGATACGGGCGCGCACCAATAAAGGCTGGCAGGAATGAGTGGTGAATATTGATGATTTTGTTCGGGAAGCGGGCGACAAATGACGGCGTCAGGACGCGCATATATTTTGCCAGCACCACGTAATCCGGTTGATGAGCGTCGATGGCATCGGCCATCAGCTTGTCATGCTCTTCGCGGGTGTGGCCTTCGTGGCTGACCAGTTCAAAGGGGACATCAAAGCGCTCAACCAGCGGGCGCAGCGTTTCATGGTTACCAATGACGGCTGCAATATCGACGTCAAGACCACCGTAGTTGGCCTTCATCAGTAAATCACCCAGACAGTGCGCTTCTTTGGTGACAAGAATCACGATGCGACGACGACCCGCTGGCGTCAGTTCACGAACGGACCCTTCTGGTAAGGCGCTGTCGAGGTCGGCCAGCAGCGTCGAGTCATTGAAAATGCCTTCCAGCTCGGTACGCATAAAGAAACGACCGGTGCGGTGATCAACGAATTCGTTGTTCTGCACAATGTTGAGTTCGTGCTTGTAGCAGATATTGGTAATACGTGCGATCAGCCCTTTCTGGTCCGGGCAGATGGTACGCAACACTTTACGTTGTAATGAGTGCATTGCGGGGGAAATCCTGTTGAAGGTGTTTGCTGTTTCTGTGGCGGTCTTGACTAGCCGCAGCATTTTTTAAATTTTTTGCCTGACCCGCAGGGGCAGGGATCGTTGCGGCCTATCAGAGGACGTGTACCATCAATATAATACCATTGTCCATTTTCTTTTAAGAATCTTGAACGCTCAATCAGGGCGCCGCTCTTGCTATGTTCACGGAAGCGAGCGACGAAACTGACAAAACCTTCATCAGGATGATGCCCTTCATCAGCGGCAAAAATGGTCAGGCCAAGCCATTCGGTGTGCGAGAAACTTTGCTCAAGATCCTGCCTGAATGCCGTGGCTTCGCATGAGGGATGCCAGGTCCTGACCAGGTAGTCGGCATTTTTCATCACGAAGGCGGTATAGCGTGATCGCATGAGCTGTGAAGGTGTTGGCGCAGGCTCGTTGCCCGAAAGATATCGCTGGCAACATAAGCTATACTCCAGAGCGCTGCCGCAGGGGCAAAGTGAGTCCATAAACGCTTTCCCAGGTAACTATAATGAGGCGCAGAGCGCCGGGCGGTAAATATGTTAACCGAGCAATCGTCATGTTGCTACGACAGGAACGGGGTTCATCATCAGCAGGAATGAGAAAGCTTAAAATTGGTTTGGCTCTCGGCTCAGGCGCAGCGCGTGGATGGTCACACATCGGCGTGATTAAAGCGCTACAGAAAATGGGTATTGAGATTGATATTGTGGCGGGGTGTTCGATTGGCGCGCTGGTTGGCGCGGCTTATGCTTGCGACCGGTTACCCGTGCTGGAAAAGTGGGTCTGCTCATTCAGTTCCTGGGATGTGTTACGTCTGATGGATCTTTCCTGGCGCAGAGGCGGCCTTTTGCGCGGCGAGCGTGTGTTCAGCCATTTTCGTCAACTGATCCCCGCGGACGCGATTGAATCCTGCCCACGCCGTTTTGCGACTGTCGCAACAAATCTCAGTACCGGCCGTGAAATCTGGTTCACCGAAGGCGATCTTCATCTGGCGGTACGCGCCTCCTGCAGTATTCCCGGGCTTATGTCTCCCGTCATGCACAACGGCTACTGGCTGGTCGATGGAGCCGTTGTCAACCCGGTACCGGTTTCGCTCACACGCGCATTAGGCGCTGACATCGTGATTGCGGTTGATTTGCAACATGACGCGCATTTAATGCAGCAGGATCTCCTGTCAGTGAACCTTCAGCCCGATCCCGAGTCTTCAGATGATAGCCTGAGCTGGCATGAGCGTTTTCGTGCCAGACTAGGAAGGATGACATCTCGCCGGACGGCGGTAACGCCAACGGCCATGGAGATCATGACGACCTCTATACAGGTGCTGGAAAACCGATTAAAGCGCAATCGAATGGCGGGTGATCCGCCGGATATTTTGTTGCAACCTTTTTGCCCACAAATTTCCACTCTCGATTTTCATCGGGCGCCAGCGGCGATTGCTGCCGGACAACTGGCCGTTGAGAAAAAGATGGATGAACTTTTACCGCTTGTGCGTACTGCGGGTTAGGGCTTTTCGACGACTTCAGCAAAATCTGACAGGCGATCCCTGGAATAGCGTGCCACTATTTACTTATCGTCTGTCAGGGGAGATATCATGACGCAGCCATTGGCGGGAAAACAGATTCTGATTGTTGAGGACGAACCCGTTTTCCGCTCTCTCCTTGATTCGTGGCTTTCATCGCTGGGCGCAGAAACGACCCTGGCAGAAGACGGCGTGGATGCCCTGGAAAAACTGACGCATCTGCAGCCCGATTTGATGATTTGCGATATTGCCATGCCACGTATGAACGGTCTAAAGCTGGTGGAGCAGCTGCGCAACAACGGCCATCAACTGCCTATCCTGGTTATCTCTGCCACCGAAAACATGGCGGATATCGCCAGTGCGCTTCGTCTTGGTGTGCAGGACGTCTTGCTTAAACCTGTCAAAGATTTCAATCGTCTTCGTGAAACCGTTTTTTCCTGTCTCTACCCCAACATGTTTAATTCCCGGGTTGAGGAGGAAGAGCGTTTGTTTGAGGACTGGGATGCGTTGGTCAGTAATCCCGCCGCCGCGGCAAAGCTATTACAGGAATTACAGCCGCCAGTTCAGCAAAGCATTTCACATTGTCGTATCAATTATCGACAACTGGTGTCGGCAGATAAACCCGGGCTGGTACTCGATATTGCACCACTTTCAGATAAAGACCTGGCTTTTTATTGCCTGGACGTCACCCGAGCCGGGGAAAACGGTGTGTTGGCCGCATTATTGTTACGGGCTTTATTTAATGGCCTGTTACAGGAACAGTTAGCGCACGAAGGACAACGCCTGCCCGAATTGGGCAGTTTACTCAAACAGGTGAACCAATTGCTGCGCCAGGCTAATTTGCCTGGACAGTTCCCGCTGCTGGTTGGTTATTACCACAGCGGAATTAAAAACCTCATCCTTGTTTCCGCAGGCCTGAACGGCACGCTGAACACGGGAGACCATCAAATTCAGATCAGCAACGGCGTTCCGCTGGGCACGTTAGGGAATGCTTATTTAAATCAAATCAGCCAGCGCTGCGAGTCGTGGCAGTGCCAAATTTGGGGGGCTGGCGGACGTTTACGCTTAATGTTGTCTGCGGAATGAACAATTAACCAGAGAGGAAGGATATAGCTATCACCGCTTTCAGACAGTGGTGGTACTATCAGCAGGATTTATGCGTAAAATCCTAATTCAAGGTTAACGTGTCCTTTTCAGACCAGACTGCACAAACGGTACTGATATACTCAACGCGTTATTAATTAACGAGCACGTTCAAAGTTTGAACAGTTCAGGAGATTTCAATGGCTGCATTAAATTCAAAAGTCACTAAGGCCGTAATCCCGGTAGCGGGATTGGGCACCAGGATGTTGCCCGCCACTAAAGCGATTCCAAAGGAAATGCTGCCGCTGGTTGACAAGCCATTAATTCAGTATGTTGTAAATGAATGTATCGCTGCAGGCATTACTGAAATTGTACTGGTAACGCATTCCTCGAAAAATTCAATCGAAAACCACTTTGATACCAGCTTCGAACTTGAAGCTATGCTGGAAAAACGTGTTAAACGTCAGTTGCTGGAAGAAGTGCAGTCTATTTGTCCACCGCATGTCACCATTATGCAGGTTCGTCAGGGCCTGGCGAAAGGTCTGGGTCATGCGGTGCTTTGCGCACATCCAGTGGTGGGTAATGAACCTGTCGCGGTTATTCTGCCAGACGTTATTCTGGATGAATATGAATCTGATTTGTCCCGTGAAAACCTGGCAGAGATGATTACACGCTTTGACGAAACGGGCGCCAGCCAAATCATGGTTGAGCCGGTTGAAGATGTGACGGCGTACGGTGTTGTCGACTGCAAAGGCGAAGCACTGAAGCCGGGCGACAGCGTGCCGATGGTGGGTGTGGTTGAGAAGCCTAAAGCCGACGTTGCGCCGTCTAATCTGGCAGTCGTAGGGCGTTATGTCCTGAGCGCGGAAATCTGGCCTCTGCTGGCGAAAACCCCTCCAGGAGCGGGTGATGAGATCCAACTGACCGATGCGATTGATATGCTGATCGAGAAAGAAACCGTTGAAGCCTATCATATGAAAGGCAAGAGCCATGACTGCGGTAATAAACTGGGTTATATGCGTGCTTTTGTTGAATATGGTATTCGCCACAGCTCGCTGGGCGCGGATTTTAAAGCCTGGCTGGAAGAGACTGTAGGCGCGGGCAAGTAACACATTTTCGCACAGCATAAACCGGGGTTCCGAAAGGCCCCGGTTTTTTTACGGGTTTGAGCTGAGGTCAAGACGCGCAATTCAATACTGCTTTCGGACATTGTCATGAACAATGGGTAAAAAAAATCCCGCCGGAGCGGGATTTCTCAACAAACGAGAAGATTAAATCAGGAAATCATCCAGAGATTTACCTTGCTCATCCATTGCTTTTTTGATGATTGCCGGGGTACGACCCTGGCCGGTCCAGGTTTTGGTTTCGCCGTTTTCATCAACATAGCTATATTTAGCCGGGCGAGCTGCACGTTTAGCTTTAGCACCGGATTTATTTGCAGCAGCCATGCTGTTCAGCAGTTCATTCGGGTCAATGCCATCTGCAATCAGCATTTCACGATACTGCTGCAGTTTACGAGTGCGCTCTTCAACTTCAGCAGCAGCAGCGCTTTCTTCTTCGCGGCGCTCGTTAACAACAACTTCTAATTTTTCCAGCATTTCTTCGAGCGTTTCCAGAGAGCATTCTCTTGCCTGCGCACGAAGAGTACGGATGTTGTTCAAAATTTTAAGTGCTTCGCTCATTGTAGTAATCTCAAACTTATATTGTGGGGGTGGTTTGTTGAGGTAATAATAGAGCGATAATTTCAGATGTGCAATAGGGGGGATTGTAAGGAATTCAAAATAACCTGTTATTTTTCACTCTTCTTAATTAGATAAAGTTAAATTTTACGCGTTAGTTCACATACTGTGTGCTTATTGCCCGATGGCAAACATAAGAACACCCTTACAAAGTAAGCCCTTTTTGTTTGTTTCCGAACAGGTATATATCTGAGAATCACAAATATCAGCCTTTCGTATTAGCGATGGACCAGGGCGAGAAATGACGGCTATTGAATAGAATCTGAATCATAACATCACTAAACACTTTCTTATGGAACCGGGTTTAATGACGTGATAGCGCTCCCTGGCATTGAAGGAAGAGCGCCATCATAAGATTACGTATCTAATTGTTATTATAGATAAGTAGAACTTAATATTTTCAACTGACGGGAAAATGTTACTGCAAGCGTGAACACGGAAATCGACCGGGAATATGGTACACTTCGTGCCGTTAAAATCTCGATGATTGGAGTGATGCTGCGAATGGCACAACTTTATTTTTACTACTCCGCGATGAATGCGGGGAAGTCCACGGCACTGTTACAGTCCTCTTACAATTACCAGGAACGCGGGATGCGGACGCTGGTTTATACCGCGGAAATCGATGACCGTTTCGGTGCAGGAAAAGTCAGCTCACGCATCGGTCTCTCTTCACCCGCCAAACTTTATAACCCACAGACCTCGTTGTTCAGCGATATTGCGTCTGAGCACGCGCAGGAGCCGATTCACTGCGTGTTGGTGGATGAAAGCCAGTTTCTGACACGTGAGCAGGTTTATGCGCTGTCTGAGGTGGTTGATGAGCTCGACATTCCTGTGCTTTGTTACGGCCTGCGTACCGACTTCCGCGGTGAACTGTTTACCGGTAGCCAATATCTGTTGGCCTGGTCGGACAAACTGGTGGAGTTAAAAACCATCTGTTTCTGCGGGCGAAAAGCCAGTATGGTGCTTCGCCTGGATCAGGAAGGGCGGCCGTACAATGAGGGCGAGCAGGTGGTGATTGGCGGCAATGAGCGTTATGTCTCGGTGTGCCGCAAGCACTATAAAGAAGCGCTTCAGGAAGGCTCTCTGGCGCTTATTCAGCAGCGTATTCGCGGAAGTATCGAAGAGTAACTATTAAACGTTTCTTATCGCAGACATAAAAAAACCCGCCAATCGGCGGGTTTGAGACTGATGACAAACCTCTAACGAATACCGTTTTGTCATGGGTGGCAGAACAAAAAATAAGGAAAATCAATTCATTGATTTTCGGCAGCTCACCACAAAGAAGGAAAAACCACGCTTTTTCCTTCTTTGTCAGCAATCTGAAACCCGCCAATCGGCGGGTTTTTAATTCAGCTAACGATTAAGCGGTTTTCTTCGCTTTTTTGTCAGCTTTAGCGGGAGCAGCAGCTTTCTTCTCTACCACTTCACCTTCACTGAACTCGCGACCGTAGTAAGTATCCAGCAGGATCTGTTTCAGTTCGGAAATCAGCGGGTAACGTGGGTTAGCACCGGTACACTGGTCGTCAAACGCGTCTTCAGACAGTTTGTCAACGTGTGCCAGGAAGTCAGCTTCCTGCACGCCAGCTTCACGGATGGACTTAGGAATACCCAGTTCAGCCTTGATGCTGTCCAGCCATGCCAGCAGCTTCTCGATTTTCGCTGCAGTGCGGTCGCTGGAAGAGGTCAGACCCAGATGGTCAGCGATCTCTGCGTAACGACGACGCGCTTGTGGACGATCGTACTGGCTGAAGGCAGTCTGCTTAGTTGGGTTATCGTTCGCGTTGTAACGGATAACGTTGCTGATCAGCAGGGCGTTCGCCAGACCGTGTGGAATGTGGAACTGAGAACCCAGTTTATGCGCCATGGAGTGACACACACCGAGGAAGGCGTTAGCAAACGCGATACCGGCGATGGTCGCTGCACTGTGAACACGTTCACGGGCAACAGGGTTTTTCGAACCTTCGTTGTAAGACGCTGGCAGGTTTTCTTTCAGCAGTTTCAGAGCCTGCAGAGCCTGACCGTCAGAGAACTCAGAGGCCAGTACAGAAACATAAGCTTCCAGAGCGTGAGTCACGGCATCCAGACCACCGAACGCACACAGGGACTTAGGCATTTCCATGACGAGGTTTGCGTCAACGATAGCCATGTCTGGGGTCAGTGCGTAATCAGCCAGTGGGTATTTCTGACCTGTTGCATCGTCAGTTACAACCGCAAACGGCGTGACTTCAGAACCGGTACCGGAAGTGGTGGTGACAGCAATCATTTTCGCTTTCACGCCCATTTTCGGGAACTTGTAGATACGTTTACGGATATCCATAAAGCGCAGCGCCAGTTCTTCGAAGTGAGTTTCCGGATGCTCGTACATCACCCACATGATTTTCGCGGCGTCCATTGGAGAACCACCGCCCAGCGCGATGATCACGTCTGGTTTGAAGGAGTTCGCCAGCTCTGCACCTTTACGAACAACGCTCAGAGTCGGGTCAGCTTCAACTTCGAAGAACACTTCAGTTTCAACACCAGCCGCTTTAAGAACAGAGGTGATCTGGTCAGCGTAGCCATTGTTGAACAGGAAGCGGTCAGTCACGATCAGCGCACGTTTGTGGCCATCGGTAATCACTTCGTCCAGCGCGATTGGCAGTGAGCCACGGCGGAAGTAGATAGATTTCGGAAGTTTATGCCACAACATGTTTTCAGCTCGCTTAGCAACGGTTTTCTTGTTGATCAGGTGTTTTGGACCAACGTTTTCAGAGATGGAGTTACCACCCCATGAACCACAACCCAGAGTCAGGGAAGGTGCGAGTTTAAAGTTGTAAAGGTCACCGATACCACCCTGAGAAGCAGGGGTGTTGATCAGGATACGCGCGGTCTTCATTTTGTCGCCGAAGAATTTAACGCGCTCTGGTTGGTTGTCCTGGTCGGTGTACAGGCAAGAGGTGTGACCGATACCACCCATCTCAACCAGTTTTTCCGCTTTAACAACCGCGTCTTCGAAGTTCTTGGCACGGTACATGGCCAGAGTCGGAGACAGTTTTTCGTGAGCGAACGGCTCGGATTCGTCAACCACGCTGACTTCGCCGATCAGGATTTTGGTGTCTGCTGGTACGGTGAAGCCGGCCAGTTCTGCAATTTTGGTTGCTGGCTGGCCAACGATAGCCGCGTTCAGCGCACCATTTTTCAGGATGATGTCCTGAACCGCTTTCAGCTCTTTACCCTGCAGCATGTAGCCACCGTGGGAAGCAAAACGCTCGCGTACTGCAGCATAAGCGGAGTCAACCACGATAACAGACTGTTCAGAAGCACAGATAACGCCGTTGTCGAAGGTTTTGGACATCAGGATAGACGCAACAACACGTTTAACGTCAGCGGTTTCGTCAACCACAACTGGGGTGTTACCAGCACCTACGCCAATTGCTGGTTTACCGGAACTGTATGCTGCTTTAACCATGCCTGGACCACCGGTCGCCAGAATCATGTTGATGTCTGGGTGGTGCATCAGGGCATTAGAAAGCTCAACAGAAGGCTGGTCAATCCAACCGATCAGATCTTTCGGTGCACCTGCAGCGATGGCAGCTTGCAGCACAATATCTGCCGCTTTGTTGGTGGCGTCTTTCGCACGTGGATGCGGAGAGAAGATGATTGCGTTGCGAGTCTTCAGGCTGATCAGCGATTTGAAGATAGCGGTAGACGTTGGGTTGGTGGTAGGAACGATACCGCAAATAATCCCGATAGGCTCAGCGATAGTGATGGTACCGAAGGTCTCATCAGTGTCGAGGATCCCACAGGTTTTTTCATCTTTATAGGCGTTGTAGATATACTCAGAAGCGAAGTGGTTTTTAATCACTTTGTCTTCAACGATACCCATACCGGATTCGGCAACAGCCAGTTTCGCGAGAGGGATTCGAGCATCTGCAGCAGCCAGAGCGGCCGCGCGGAAGATTTTATCAACCTGTTCTTGGGTGAAGTTGGCATATTCACGCTGGGCTTTTTTCACTCGTTCAACGAGTGCGTTCAGTTCAGCGACATTAGTAACAGCCATAATGCTCTCCTGGATAATGTTAAACTTTTTTAGTAAATCAGCTGTACGATATGTCAGTATAGACAGACCGCTAACAGCTTGCGTAAGAGCCATAAAACCAACAGGTTACGTTCGACCTTCATTCCACTGATTTACTAAAAGAGCCTTCCATTATACCCGGTTGAGGACCCGGGCTACTCCCTGGTGCGACATCAAGATTACCCACTTCTGAGTACAAATTACGTGATCTAAATCAAGATTACACCAAGCTGACTCCTTTCAGCAGGCCGTTTTTAGCGGTTTGTATCAAGTGTTAAGAGATCGACCTTTCGAACCGATTTTACATTAGCATAATTTATACATTTGTATAACAACGTGTATTGGTAGCGTTTTCTGACAGATTTGTGGTGAAGAATACTGCCAAAAAGCGTATCTTCAGCGCGGTTTTTAGAAGTATTGAACGTCAACTACCACAATTGATGAGGGCGCGGGGTTACCGTGATTCAATCGCTGTTCGATTTTCCAACGTATATTAAATTTTTCATTGGCTTATTTGCGCTGGTCAACCCGGTAGGCATCATTCCGGTTTTTATCAGCATGACCAGCTACCAGTCAGCGCCTGCGCGAAATAAAACCAACCTGACGGCAAACCTGTCAGTGGCCATCATTTTGTGGACCTCACTGTTTCTGGGTGACGGCATCCTGCAGCTTTTCGGCATCTCAATTGACTCGTTCCGCATTGCGGGGGGCATTCTGGTGGTGACCATCGCGATGTCGATGATCAGCGGGAAGCTCGGCGAGGACAAACAGAACAAGCAAGAGAAATCAGAAACCGCGATCCGTGAAAGCGTTGGGGTCGTGCCGCTGGCGTTACCGCTGATGGCAGGGCCGGGGGCAATCAGTTCGACTATTGTCTGGGGAACTCGCTATCACAACTGGGCGCATCTGATTGGTTTTTCCGTGGCGATTGCACTCTTTGCGGCCTGCTGTTGGGGCTTGTTCCGTATTGCTCCGTGGCTGGTGCGTCTGTTAGGGCAAACGGGCATCAACGTCATCACCCGTATTATGGGCTTATTACTGATGGCGCTTGGCATTGAATTTATCGTGGCCGGCATTAAATCCATCTTCCCAGGCCTTCTTGCCTGAGTCCTTTCCAAAACGAGGTCGACATCGGCCTCGTCCTTCTTTCCTTATATTAGCAAAACATATCAATAAAATTGAAATACCCTCCGCTAATAACCTCTCGTTATGGCCTGTTAATCTTTTATCTATCAATGCATTAACACACCGACTGCCGGACAGTTCCCGCGGCGATAATGTTATTTCATTCACATGATACTCTTACGCTTGCCGTGGGATCATTGAAATGATATTAGTAATTTCAGTGTGCAGGCAGAGTAATGTGCTAAATAACAATCAAATGTTAAATTTTTGTGCAAAAAACGATCGCAAAATCGAAAAAGGCAACGACACGCAAGCTGTTAGCTGCAATGCACTGAAATTTAAGTAGTCATTACTGGATATTGCACTCGATAACGTCACATTTCATTTGAAGTCATCGTCACAAAAGAGAATTGGTTAACAAATTTGCAAATTGTATTGGCGGGCAGTAAATGCATTTGATACTTTCCGCCGAGGCATTTCGCCACATAAAACACGGAGATGAGAATAATTTTCAAATAAATCTCCGGGCGAAAAAAGAACAGAGGTCATCCCGACAGGGGGGATGGCTTAAAGAATCGACGTAAGGTTGCCGAAAGAGAGTAACCGTAATAAAAAAGTCGGTGATAGCACGCAGTAACCACCCGACAAGCGCTTTCACTCCTGCGCTAATCGGGAACCCCTTAGGGGATTAAACAGGCTGACGAAAAGTCGGTAATTATAATGAGCGGAGTATCAACACAATGACCATCATCACAAAAAAAAGCCTTATCGCAGCAGGCGTATTCGCTGCACTTATCGCAGGAAGTGCAATGGCTGCAGACGTTCCTGCGGGCGTTAAGCTGGCAGATAAACAGACCATGATCCGTAACAACGGCGCGGAACCTCAGTCGTTAGACCCGAACAAAATTGAAGGTGTGCCGGAAGCTAACGTCAGCCGTGACCTGTTTGAAGGCCTGCTGATTACGTCCACCAAAGACGGTCACCCTATCCCGGGCGTAGCAGAAAGCTGGGATAACAAAGATTTTAAAGTCTGGACCTTCCACCTGCGCAAAGACGCTAAATGGTCCAACGGCGAGCCGGTAACGGCACAAGATTTCGTTTATAGCTGGCAGCGTCTGGTTGACCCGAAAACCGCGTCCCCGTATGCGAGCTATCCGCAGTATGGTCACATCCTCAATGTTGATGAGATCATTGAAGGCAAAAAACCGACCTCCGATCTCGGCGTGAAAGCCATCGACGACCACACTCTGGAAGTCACCCTGAGCGAGCCGGTGCCTTATTTCTACAAACTGCTGGTGAACCCGGCGATGTCTCCGGTCAACAAAGCCGCCATCGAGAAATTCGGTGAGAAGTGGACTCAGCCTGCCAATATCGTTACCAACGGCGCGTATAAGCTGAAAGACTGGGTGGTTAATGAGCGCATCGTGATGGAACGCAACCCGAATTATTGGGATAACAAGAAAACCGTTATCGACCAGATTACCTATCTGCCAATCTCTTCTGAAGTGACTGACGTTAACCGCTACCGCAGCGGTGAAATCGACATGACCTATAACAACCTGCCGATTGAGCTGTTCCAGAAGCTGAAAAAAGAGATCCCAACCGAAGTTCACGTTGACCCGTATCTGTGCACCTACTACTACGAAATCAACAACCAGAAAGCACCGTTCACCGATGCTCGCGTACGTACCGCGCTGAAACTGGGCCTGGACCGCGACATCATCACCAATAAAGTGAAAGCACAGGGCGACCTGCCAGCCTTCGGTTACACCCCGCCATACACTGACGGCGCGAAACTGACGAAACCAGAGTGGTTCACCTGGACTCAGGAACAGCGTAACGCTGAAGCGAAAAAACTGCTGGCTGAAGCCGGTTATACCGCTGACAAGCCGCTGACTTTCAACCTGCTGTACAACACTTCTGATCTGCATAAGAAACTGGCTATCGCCGCGGCGTCCATCTGGAAGAAAAACCTGGGCGTTGACGTGAAACTGGTGAACCAGGAATGGAAAACCTTCCTCGACACCCGTCACCAGGGAACTTATGACGTTGCGCGTGCTGGCTGGTGTGCGGACTACAACGAACCGACTTCCTTCCTGAATACCATGCTGTCCGACAGCTCCATGAACACCGCGCACTATAAGAGCCCGGCGTTTGATGCCATCATGAAGCAGACGCTGCAGGTGACTGACGAAGCACAACGTGTTGCGCTGTACGACAAAGCTGAACAGCAACTGGGCAAAGACTCAGCCATCGTTCCGGTTTATTACTATGTGAACGCACGCCTGGTGAAACCATGGGTGGGCGGTTATACCGGTAAAGACCCGATGGACAACATCTACACCAAAGATCTGTACATCATTAAGCATTAATGGCAATCCGTGGGGCGGCGTGATGCCGCCTCACTGTGTCTTATTTCACGCACTATCACATGCCCCTCAGCCACACGCTGATTCGGGATATGTAAAGGCACACGCCAGAAGGTACGGGCAATGTTGAAATTTATTTTACGTCGCTGTCTGGAAGCCATTCCGACACTCTTTATTCTCATCACGATTTCCTTCTTTATGATGCGTCTTGCGCCGGGCAGCCCCTTTACCGGTGAACGCACGCTGCCGCCAGAAGTCATGGCGAACATTGAAGCCAAATATCATCTCAACGATCCGATGAGCGTCCAGTACTTCAACTATTTGAAGCAGCTGGCTCATGGCGATTTCGGGCCGTCGTTCAAATACAAAGATTACTCGGTGAATGACCTGGTGGCGGCAAGCTTCCCGGTCTCAGCAAAATTAGGCTTTGCGGCCTTCTTCCTGGCGGTCATTCTGGGGGTCAGCGCGGGCGTTATTGCTGCGTTGAATCAAAATACCAAATGGGATTACGCGGTCATGGGGGTGGCAATGACCGGTGTCGTCATACCCAGCTTCGTTGTCGCCCCCTTGTTGGTGATGATCTTCGCCATCACGCTGCACTGGCTGCCGGGCGGTGGCTGGAACGGCGGGGCGCTGAAATTTATGATCCTGCCGATGGTTGCGCTCTCTCTGGCCTATATCGCCAGCATCGCGCGTATTACCCGCGGCTCGATGATTGAGGTGCTGCACTCTAACTTCATCCGCACCGCGCGGGCGAAAGGGCTGCCTATGCGCCGTATTATTTTCCGCCATGCGTTGAAGCCTGCGCTGCTGCCAGTGCTCTCTTATATGGGGCCTGCGTTTGTCGGCATCATCACCGGTTCGATGGTTATCGAAACCATCTATGGTCTGCCAGGTATCGGCCAGCTGTTCGTGAACGGGGCACTGAACCGTGACTACTCGCTGGTGTTGAGCCTGACCATTCTGGTGGGGGCACTGACCATTCTGTTTAACGCGATTGTTGACGTGCTGTATGCCGTTATCGATCCGAAAATCCGTTACTGACACTGGAGTTCGCCATGATGTTGAGTAAGAAAAACAGCGAGGCGCTGGAAAACTTCAGTGAAAAACTGGACGTCGAAGGCCGTAGCCTTTGGCAGGATGCCCGCCGTCGCTTTATGCATAACCGCGCCGCCGTTGCCAGCCTCTGTGTGCTGGTGGTGATTGCGCTGTTCGTCACCCTGGCCCCGATGTTGTCGCAGTTCAGCTACTTCGACACCGACTGGGGCATGATGTCCAGTGCGCCGGACATGACCTCCGGGCACTATTTCGGTACTGACTCCTCCGGGCGTGACCTGCTGGTCCGTGTGGCGATTGGTGGTCGTATCTCTCTGATGGTGGGGATCGCCGCCGCGCTGGTCGCGGTGGTATTGGGCACGTTGTACGGTTCACTTTCTGGCTATCTTGGCGGTAAAACTGACTCCGTCATGATGCGCCTGCTGGAGATCCTCAACTCCTTCCCGTTCATGTTCTTCGTTATCCTGCTGGTGACCTTCTTTGGGCAAAATATTCTGCTCATCTTTGTCGCGATTGGCATGGTGTCCTGGCTTGATATGGCGCGTATCGTGCGCGGCCAGACGCTGAGCCTCAAGCGTAAAGAGTTCATTGAAGCGGCACATGTCGGTGGCGTATCAACGGCAAGCATCGTTGTTCGCCATATCGTGCCAAACGTGCTGGGCGTGGTGGTGGTGTATGCCTCGCTGCTGGTACCAAGCATGATCCTGTTTGAATCATTCCTGAGCTTCCTCGGTCTGGGTACCCAGGAGCCACTCAGCAGTTGGGGCGCATTGTTAAGCGATGGTGCCAACTCCATGGAAGTGTCTCCGTGGTTGCTGATGTTCCCGGCTGGTTTCCTGGTGGTGACCTTGTTCTGTTTCAACTTTATCGGCGATGGCCTGCGTGATGCCCTCGACCCGAAAGACCGCTAAGGAGTGATGCCATGAGCACGATTGAAATGGTTAACGCCCAGCAGCAGAACAAAGCTGGTCTGCTGCTGGATGTGAAAGATTTACGCGTTACCTTTGGCACGCCTGATGGCGATGTTACGGCGGTGAACGATCTGAATTTCAGCCTGAAAGCAGGTGAAACACTGGGGATTGTAGGCGAGTCTGGTTCCGGCAAATCCCAGACAGCGTTTGCATTGATGGGCTTGCTGGCTTCAAACGGACGTATTGGTGGTGTCGCTAATTTCAACGGTCGTCAGATCCTGAATCTGCCTGAGAACGAGCTGAATAAGCTGCGTGCGGAACAGATTTCGATGATCTTCCAGGACCCGATGACGTCGCTGAACCCGTACATGCGTGTCGGTGAACAACTGATGGAAGTGCTGATGCTGCATAAAGGCATGGGCAAAGCCGAAGCGTTTGAGGAGTCGGTCAAAATGCTTGATGCGGTCAAAATGCCAGAAGCGCGTAAGCGCATGCGTATGTATCCGCACGAGTTTTCTGGCGGCATGCGTCAGCGCGTGATGATCGCGATGGCGCTGCTGTGCAGGCCGAAATTGCTGATTGCCGATGAGCCAACCACCGCGCTGGACGTGACCGTTCAGGCGCAGATTATGACGCTGCTCAACGAGCTCAAGCGTGAATTCAATACGGCCATTATCATGATCACCCACGACCTCGGCGTTGTGGCAGGTATCTGCGATAAGGTGCTGGTGATGTACGCCGGGCGTACCATGGAATATGGCAACGCGCGCGATGTTTTCTATCATCCGGCGCACCCGTACTCAATGGGTCTGCTCAATGCCGTGCCGCGCCTTGACGCGGAAGGCGAATCACTGCTGACCATTCCTGGCAATCCGCCAAACCTGATGCGTCTGCCGAAAGGCTGCCCATTCCAGCCGCGTTGTCCGCACGCGATGGAGATTTGCAACAGCGCACCCCCTCTGGATGCCTTTGCGCCTGGCCGCTTACGTGCCTGCTTTAAACCGGTGGGAGATTTGGTATGAACGCCGTGACCGAAGAAAAAAAAGTGCTGCTCGAAATCGCTGACCTCAAAGTGCATTTCGATATCAAAGATGGCAAACAGTGGTTCTGGCAGCCGTCGAAAACCCTGAAGGCGGTAGATGGCGTTACGCTGCGTCTGTACGAAGGGGAAACCCTGGGCGTGGTGGGCGAATCCGGCTGCGGTAAATCGACTTTTGCCCGCGCGATTATTGGGCTGGTGAAAGCCACTGACGGCAAAGTGGCCTGGTTGGGCAGAGACCTGCTCGGTATGAAGCCCGATGAATGGCGTGCCGTGCGCAGCGATATCCAGATGATTTTCCAGGACCCGCTGGCTTCCCTGAACCCACGTATGAACATCGGTGACATTATCGCTGAGCCGCTGCGTACCTATCATCCGAACATGCCGCGCCAGGAAGTGCGTGATCGTGTGAAAGCGATGATGATGAAGGTGGGCTTGCTGCCAAACCTGGTCAACCGTTATCCGCATGAGTTTTCAGGCGGCCAGTGTCAGCGTATCGGTATCGCTCGTGCGCTGATCCTTGAGCCGAAACTGATTATCTGTGATGAGCCGGTGTCCGCACTGGATGTGTCAATTCAGGCGCAGGTCGTCAACTTGTTGCAGCAGCTGCAGCGTGAGATGGGCTTGTCGCTTATCTTTATCGCTCACGATCTGGCGGTGGTGAAGCATATCTCCGATCGCGTGCTGGTCATGTACCTGGGTCATGCCGTTGAACTGGGAACTTACGATCAGGTCTATCACAACCCACTGCATCCTTATACCAAAGCGCTGATGTCAGCGGTGCCGATCCCGGACCCGGATCTGGAGAAAAACAAAACCATCCAGTTGCTGGAAGGGGAG
Source organism: Pantoea sp. sgz302252 (assembly GCF_047713085.1). Lineage (NCBI taxonomy): Bacteria > Pseudomonadati > Pseudomonadota > Gammaproteobacteria > Enterobacterales > Erwiniaceae > Pantoea > Pantoea sp. sgz302252. The sequence goes on along the minus strand of NZ_JBLFJW010000004.1, from coordinate 152,217 downwards.
TTGCCTTCTCCGATTAACCCGCCATCAGGCTGTGTCTTCCGCACCCGCTGTCCCATCGCCGGGCCAGAATGTGCGAAAACGCGCCCGGTGCTGGAGGGCAGTTTCCGACATGCGGTTTCGTGTCTTAAGGTTGACCCGTTATAATCCGCAGGGCTGACAATGGTCAGCCCTGATATTGATGACAAACCTTCAACGAATTAAGTGTTGTCATAGGTTACTGAACAAAAATTAAGGAAAATCGATTTATTGATTTTCGGCAGCTCACCACAAAGAAGAAAAAACCACGCTTTTTTCTTCTTTGTTAACAACCTGAGGGCTGACAATGGTCAGCCCTTTTTCATTGTGAGGTCACGGTGTCGACACATCCGCATTCACTTCGTCAGCGCCTCTATCATTTTTTGTTCGACCAGCGTACCGTGTCCGGCCGCCGTACAGAGTTGTTCTGCGGGTTATTCGCGCTCTTTAGCGTAGTTATCGTTTTTATTGAATCCGGCTTTGGCACGCAATATCACCTGACCTTCGAGCAGTGGCGTGGTTTCATGCTGCTGGAAGTGGTCATCACCCTGGCGTTTACCTTCGAATATGTCCTGCGCATCCTGTGCTGGCCGCGACCGGAAAAATATGTTTTCAGCTTCTGGGGGCTGCTGGATTTAATCACTATTCTGCCGCTCTATATCCTGTGGCTCTGGCCGGAGATCGGCCTGAATTACCTTTTGGCATTTCGTACCATCAGGGTGTTGAGGATCCTAAAGCTTCTGCGCAACATGCCCTCACTGCGGATTTTCGCGGATGCGATTATCAGTGCGCGTCATCAGCTGATGGTTTTTTATTTTCTGATAGCGATTGTTATGGTGGTGTTTGGCTCGCTGATGTATGGCATAGAAGGGCCGGAGAATGGCTTTACAACGCTTGGAACGTCCGTGTATTGGGCGATTGTGACCGCTACAACGGTGGGGTATGGCGACATTGCGCCGCACACCCCATTGGGACGAACTATCGCTTCGCTGCTGATTTTAATTGGTTATTCGGTGATTGCGATCCCCACCGGGCTGATTACCACGCACATGAGTAACGAATATCAGAACCGCCGAAATGCACGACGTTGCCCGGCTTGTCATCATACGGGTCATGATAAAGACGCGCAGTTTTGCAGCGCTTGCGGAAATGAGCTGCCGAAAGGGTAATAAAAAAGGCCGCGGTAGCGGCCTCAGATTGCTGACAAAGAAGGAAAAAGCGTGGTTTTTCCTTCTTTGTGGTGAGCAGCCGAAAATCAATGAATTGATTTTCCTTATTTTTTGTTCTGCCACCCATGACAAAACTTCATTCGTTAGAGGTTTGTCATCAGTCTCAGGCCGCGGTAGCGGCCTCCTGGCGATCACCTGCAGAATTATTCACGCCACAGGATATGGCAAATTTTGTGGTCTTTTTCGCGGCACAGCAGCACGCGAGCGAAGATATCGTTGATGTCGCCGCCGTCGGTATCCGCCAGGCCAATCACCACTTCGGCAAAGAAATCGGGGTTCAAATCGAAATCCACATGCTCTTGCCAGTCTTCTGCCGGGTCGAACAGCTCGGCACCGCCGCGTTCTTCAAACTGCAGATTGAACAGAATGATATCTGCCGGGTCGAGGTTGTCGCCAGCCAGCTCAAGAAAGATATCGTAGGCCTGCTCAAGCGTTTCGTCTTCGGTCAGACGATTGTTTAAATCCATATCCATGATGACACCCTGGTTCTTAACTGATGGGCACGTTTTACAGCAATGGACTAAAGAAGTAAAACAGTCGCTCGACGATGCGCTGCCACAGCGGACGTTTAGCCCACAATCCCGCATCCAGCAAGCGTGAGCGGGAGATATAATCATCTTGTACTGCCGCCAAATCGCCGCCGAATCCTGCGTCGTCAATGGCCAGCGTAATCTCGAAATTGAGCCACAAACTGCGCATGTCCAGATTCACGGTGCCAACAAGGCTGAGCTCGCCATCAACCAGCACGCTCTTGGTATGCAGTAAGCCGCCTTCGAACTGGTAAATTTTCACCCCAGCGGCCAACAGTTCATTAAAGAAGGCGCGGCTTGCCCAGCCGACCAGCACCGAATCATTCTTCCTCGGCATGATGATGCTGACGTCAACACCACGCTGTGCAGCCGTGCAGATAGCATGCAGCAGATCGTCGCTTGGCACGAAATACGGCGTGGTCATAATCAGGTATTCACGTGCGGAATAGGCGGCGGTCAGTAAGGCCTGATGAATCAAATCTTCGGGAAAACCCGGGCCTGAGGCGATGGTATGAATGGTATGCCCGCTTGCTTCTTCAAACGGCATAATGTTGTTATCCGGCGCGGGCGGAAGAATGCGCTTCCCGGTCTCAATTTCCCAGTCGCAGGAGTAGACAATGCCCATTGAGGTCGCGATAGGGCCTTCCATACGGGCCATCAAATCAACCCATTGACCGACTCCAGCATCCTGCTTGAAGAAGCGCGGATCGACCATGTTCATACTGCCGGTATAGGCAATATAGTTATCGATCATCACCATTTTACGGTGCTGACGTAAATCCATGCGGCGCAGGAACACACGCATCAGGTTAACCTTCAGCGCTTCCACCACTTCGATGCCCGCATTGCGCATCATCGCTGCCCACGGGCTACGGAAGAAAGCGACGCTGCCTGCGGAATCCAGCATCAGACGACAATGTACGCCACGACGTGCTGCGGCCATCAGCGATTCCGCCACCTGATCGGCCATGCCGCCTGGCTGCCAGATGTAGAACACCATCTCGATGTTATGCCGGGAAAGCTGAATATCCCGAATCAACGCCTGCATCACGTCGTCGGATTCAGTCAGCAGTTGCAGCTGATTGCCTTTAACGCCCGCGATTCCCTGACGGCGCTCGCACAGTTTGAACAGCGAACTGGCGACCGGGCTGTTCGTTTCGGCAAAAATGTGATTACAGGCTTTGAGATCGTTAAGCCATTTCGCAGTGGAAGGCCACATGGCGCGGGCACGTTCGGCGCGGCGTTTCCCCAGATGTAACTCTCCCAGCGAAAGATAGGCAATGATACCGACCAGAGGAAGAATGTAGATGATGAGCAGCCATGCCATCGCTGAAGGCACCGCGCGTCGTTTCATCAGGATGCGTAATGTCACACCTGCGATGAGCAACCAGTACCCCAGAATGACCAGCCAACTCACCACGGTGTAGAAGGTTGTCATAAAATTCCTTTTGAAAGCCTGTCGTTATGAGTTTACGCGTACCGATTATTCTCGCAAATAAAAACAGGGGCGAAAGCACTGGTCAGCCGAACGCAAGGGTTTATACTATGCGCTCTTTCATCTCAGAGAGGTTGAAATGAAGCGTAGCAGAAATGAAGTGGGCCGCTGGCGGATGCTGAGACAAGCAAACCGCCGTAAAGCTCGCTGGCTGGAAGCCCAGTCGCGGCGCAATATTCGCATCCACTCAATCAGAAAGTGTCTGGTGAGCCGGCAGCGAAATTCACTGCTGTTTGCCATTTACGAATTCTGAGAACACAGAGGGCATCGCATGCCGGTGCCCCTTGTTTTTTTGGTCTCAGAACACTTTCTTGTAAGGACGGACTTTCACATTACCGTACACGCCAGCGGCGACATACGGGTCGGCTTCCGCCCAGGCCTGCGCCGCTTCGAGCGATGCAAACTCGGCAATGACCGTAGAACCGCTAAAACCCGCTGCGCCCGGGTCGTTGCTGTCTACCGCAGGCATCGGGCCCGCCGTTAAAAGACGGCCTTCATCGTGAAGCAGTTGTAAGCGCGCAAGGTGAGCAGGGCGAACCGACAGGCGTTTTTCCAGAGAGTCGGCGACATCTTCAGCATAAATCACATAAAGCACGGGCACAGCTCCTTATTAATCAATGGTCGAAACACGGTATTTCAAAGTGTCTGCGACTGCAATGCAAAGTTCCTGCGGCTCTTATTTCATGTCAATGAGTGCGCTTTTTTTCGCCAACAGTGGCAGAAAGTTGACCGAAGATAAGATGCGTTATTGAATATGATTGCTATTTGCATTTAAAATCGAGGCATCATTTTTCAACAGCAGCGACTATGACTTCAATGACTATTGATTTACCTCGCCGTTTTCCGTGGCCCACGTTGCTCTCTGTGGCTATCCACGGTGCCGTTGTAGCGGGGCTGCTTTATACATCGGTACATCAGGTTATTGAACTTCCTGCCCCCGCCCAACCGATTACGGTCACGATGGTGGCTCCGGCCGATCTCGAACCGCCAGCCGCACAGCCGCCAGCGCCCGAACCGGTCGTTGAACCCGAGCCAGAGCCTGAAGTGGTGCCTGAGCCGCCAAAAGAAGCACCTGTCGTTATTCACAAACCTGAGCCAAAGCCGAAGCCCAAACCGAAGCCTAAGCCCGAGAAAAAAGTGGAACAGCCAAAGCGTCAGCCAGTAGAGCCACGCCCGGCGTCGCCGTTTGAAAATACGAACACCCAGAGTCGCCCGGTAGCCAACACCGCGCCAGCGACCAGCAAACCGACAGTCACTGCGCCAACGGGGCCGCGAGCTTTGAGCCGTGGTGAGCCTCAGTATCCTGCCCGAGCACTGGCATTACGTATTGAAGGGAAAGTGCGCGTGAAGTTTGACGTGGCAGCAGATGGCAGCGTCACCAACGTGGAAATTCTCGAAGCCAAACCGTCGAATATGTTTGAGCGTGAAGTGAAAACGGCGATGCGGAAATGGCGCTACGAGCAGGGGAAACCCGGTACCGGCATCACGATGAATATCGAGTTCCGCCTCAAAGGCGTACAGATTAACTAAACCTGAAGCCCCGCGATGACGGTAACGCCGTTCACTTAAGCCAATGAATTAGGGGAAACACCGGGATTTGGTTCCCGGAGGGACGCCAAACCCGGTGGTCGCCCCGGATATCTCGGTCTTAAACTAACGGTGTTAGCGATGACGGGGCTTTTTTTAGTCTGCTAAGCAGCAAGTACCCGTTCCAGCGCTTTTTGCGCTGTCACCAGATGTTGCCCGCCAAACAAAATGGCACGGTTGAGAAGCGTATACAGCTGGTAGACCGGCTGACGCTCCAGGAAACCCTGCGGTAATGGACAAACGGACTGATACCCATCATAAATCTGCGGCGGTTGTTCCGGGTGTAACGGCAGCATCGCCAAATCGCATTCGCGATCGCCCCAATAACAGGCCGGATCAAAGATATACGGCCCGTTTGGCCCTAATGCGCAGTTGCCTGACCACAGATCGCCATGCAGCAGGGAAGGCTGTGGCTGATGTGAGCTCAGGCGTTGGTGAATGTGCTCCACAATGGCATCGATATTACCAAACTCAAGCCCTTTCTCGGCCGCCAGTTCAAGCTGCCAACCGATGCGTTGTTCGGCAAAGAAGGTAGACCAGCGACGTTGCCAGGCGTTAGGTTGCGGTGTGGTGGAGAGATCGTTGTCAAAATCGAGGCCAAACTGCGGCTGTTCGCTCCACTGATGAAGATGCGCTAATTGCTGACCCAACAGAAACGCGTTGTGGGCATCGAGAGGGCGTGGTGGAAGATATTCCATCACCACGAAGCTGTAGTCCCGGTCGCTGCCGACGGCAAAGACCTCCGGTACTGTCACTGTGTTGCTGCGTGAAAGCAGCTCAAGCTGGTCAGCTTCGGCGGTGAAGATGGGCAGCATTTCGCGCTCATCGCATTTAACGAAGTAATCCTGGCCGCTGATGCGCAAATGCCATGCGGCGTGGATTTCTCCGCCAGGCAGTTCGTTACGCAGCTCGATTTCGCCGTCTCCGTGCTCTTTTAACAGGCTACAGATAGCTTGCCACATGCTCTCTCTCCCCATGTTTTCTGCCAGATCATAAGGTTAGCGCATAAATGCGGTGGAAAAACTCGAACTGACGCACAACTGTGCGCTTTAAAGCAAATCAGGAGGCTGCATTCTCCTTCAGCCAGTGCTCAAACGTCACAATCTTTATCTCCGGCGTTTGACCAATCGCCGATTCCGCCAGCCCTGATGTCAGGGCTTTCACTTCTTCTTCACTTAGCGGGCTGATCAGGGCAAAAGTATTCGTGCCCAGTTCATGGACCTTGCCTTCATCATCGGTCTGCGTCAGGGTGAAGCCAGCACGAGTCAAATGGTTATTGAGTTCGTTCAGTTCCGTCAGCGTCTCTTCGTGAAAGCTGACGGTGACTACGTAGCGCGTTATTTCGCCGCTCATCGGGAACCTCATTGTTATCCATGGAGTTTTGATAGCATAGTCGAAACCTGCGATTTGGCGACTCCCGCCGCGATAGCAGCGGGCACAGCGATTAATGTCGACACAGATAATCGTAGATATGAGACTGATGATAAACCTCTAACGAATGAAGTTTTGTCATGGGTGGCAGAACAAAAAATAAGGAAAATCAATTCATTGATTTTCGGCAGCTCACCACAAAGAAGGAAAAACCACGCTTTTTCCTTCTTTGTCAGCAATCTGAGATATTCCTCGTATTTTCGAGCGAGCAAACGAGTGAGGATGCCTGCGTGAGCGTATAAATGCTCGCCATTCAATGACCTCCTTTTATCGCCTGCGAGGGGCATGCAAACATGAACAGAGATAAGCCTGGCACTGATGGCTCGGTTAAGACAATGACAACGGTATGATTTTGCGCAGATTTACAATTAATTTCGCGGCCGTTTATTATGAAATAAAACAGCATTTGAGATCCTTCTTATTCAAAAATTGAAATAAGAATTCATTGCTATGTTAAACGGGCCTTTTTATAATTTGTTACCTTTCTTAGGGCCGCAATCGTTGCTCCTCGCGAAAGTTTCCGGGACCGTAATGGTCTCTTTTTTTGTTGTACGGACTCTTAATAAATGAAGCTTTTCAAGACAGTACCCGCAGTGGTTGTGCTGGCGGGGGGCCTTTTTGCGTCGCTGCACGCACTGGCTGATAATACCGTTTTTACTGTCATGGACGACCCTTCCACCGCGAAGAAACCGTTTGAAGGTAAGATCAACGGGGGTTACCTGGCACAGTCTGGCAATACTAAAAGTTCTTCCCTGACTGCTGACTCCACGCTGACCTGGTACGGCAACTCAACAGCATGGTCGCTGTGGGGCAACGCCAGCAACACGTCTTCCAACGATGAACGCTCTTCCGAAACCTACCAGGTTGGCGGACGTTCGCGTTACAACATGACCGACTACGACTACCTGTTTGGTCAGGCTAGCTGGCTCACCGACCGCTTCAACGGCTACCGTCAGCGTGACGTGTTCACCGCCGGTTACGGTCGTCAGATCCTCAACGGTCCGGTTCATAGCCTGCGTTTCGAATTCGGTCCGGGCGTTCGTTATGACGAGTACACCAACGGCGATACCAAAACTCAGCCGCTGGGTTACGCGTCAGGGACCTACGCCTGGCAGATGACTGACACCACCAAATTTACCCAGGGTCTGTCGGTGTTTGGTGCAGATGACACCACCATCAACTCTGAGACTGCGCTGGATGTCGCTATCAGCGATAACTTCGGCCTGAAAGTGGCGTACAACGTCACCTGGAACTCCGAGCCGCCATCATCCGCGCCAGAGCATACCGACAAACGCACCACGGTTACGCTGGGTTATAAGATGTAATGTATCAGGCCGGAATTTTCCGGCCTGATTGTTTTGGCGAGTGAAGAACAGTTCCGTAAGCCAGAGCAAACCCAGCGCTCTGGGGCCAGATCAGTGTTGCAAAGTCCATTTTCGTCTCCTGTGGTAACGCGGTATAACAGTGATAACCCGACAGACCTTAACGAAAGACTAACAAGGAGAGGATTGCGATGTGTTCAGCTCTGGCCATTGATTTCAACAGTGACTTAGGTGAAAGCTACGGTCAGTGGACGATGGGGGATGACGAAGCTATTTTGCCCCTCATCAGCAGTGCGAATGTGGCCTGTGGTTTTCACGCGGGATCGCCTGCGGGGATCCTTTCCACGCTGCGTGCAGCAAAACGTCTGAATGTCTCTGTTGGCGCGCATGTCGCCTATCCGGATTTGGTTGGATTTGGCCGTCGGAATATGGATATCTCCAGCGATGAACTTACCGCGGACGTCATCTATCAAATAGGCGCTCTGCAAGGGTTAGCCGCTGCGGCAGGTACGCGCGTGAGTTATGTCAAACCGCACGGGGCTTTATATAACACCATCGCCAATGATGAACGTCAGGCGAGGGCGGTGATTGCCGCAATGTTGGCGGTTGACCCAATGTTAACGCTGGTGGCGCTGGCGGGCTCCCGCCTGATTGCCTGGGCGCAGGAAGACGGCATTACTACCGTGGCGGAAGCCTTTGCTGACCGGGCGTATCATCAGGATGGCAGTCTGGTTTCGAGGCGTGAACACGGAGCCGTGCTTCACGATCCGCAGCAAGTCGCGCAACGTGTGGTGCAAATGATTGTCAGTGGTGGCGTGGAATCCGTAGAAGGCGTGTTTACGCCCATTTCCGCACAGTCAATCTGCGTTCATGGAGATAGCCCTGGAGCCGTTGAAATGGCCCGTCAGATTCGCATACGACTGGATGCGGAAGGAATTAAAGTGAAGCCCTTTATGCAGGGTACCTGATGCACCCTGCGAGGAACTTTTAGTCGAGTGCTAAGGCCTGTGGGCGTAAATCATTGCCAGAAGGGCGCTGGTAAATTCTCAACCCAAATTCTTCAATCACCGCGTAAATATGGTCGAAGATATCCGCCTTAGCTTCATATTTCAGCCATTCTACGGTGTTGGCGAAGGCATAAATCTCCAGGGGCAATCCTTCAGCGCCAGGTGGCAACTGGCGCACCATCAGCGTCATGTCTTTGCGTAGTTTTGGGTGTTGATGCAATACGCTGTCAGCCATGCGCGGAAAGCGCCAATGTTGGTCACACTTTCCCCATTGAGCACGCTGCTTTTAGCGGTACTCCCCACCATTTTCTGACGGCGCTCTTCCAGCCACGGTTTCAACAAATACGCCTGGCTTAAACAACGGAGTGGCATTTGAAGAGAATTGACGGGTTAAGTCGGCGAGAGGATTACACCAGGATAAGTTTGGTTTCGATAACGACGCCGATGAGTCGACAGGTTTTATCCACAGCGATAAACGGCCACTGGGGGTTTAAACCCTTGAGGTACCTTTGGCTTCCATCGATGACCAGTTTTTTGAAGGTTGCTTCGCGGGTATTACTCAGTATGGCAATGACCAGACTGTTGTTCACAGGCTTCCGCCCGGTATCACACAGCACATAGGTTCCTTCAGAAATGCTGAGGCCTGTCGGGGCAGCCATCGAATCTTCATCCAGTTGCAACCAGAAAGCTTTACCCAGCACTGGTGTCTCTGATTCCAGCCACCGGTCAACTTCCTCCAACGTGAAGAATTCAGGATTGTCGCACCATGTACTCACCTGAGTGCGGCTGAGTAGCGGATATTTTTTGGCTGAAATGGAGGGCACGATATACGGGGCAATCGGTTCATTCGCGCTGACCACGGCCATATTCGCTAATTCTTGAGCAAGTGTCGGGCTAAATTCCTCAACGCTCACCTGGAGTTGTTGTGCGAATGTCAGGGCCATAACCAGATTCAGTGGGTTACGCCCATTCAGGTAATGAGCGACCGCTCCCTGGGTGATATCCAGCTCATCACCAATCGACTGCTGAGTGACACCGAGCAGTTTTTTCTTTGCTTCATAAAGGTCTTTAAGACGTTTAGCGTCTTCAGCCTGAGCCGGTGTGATGACTTTTTTCTTTCCCATATTCAAATAGTAATACCCAGGCTCTTAAAATAAAAATACCGGCGGTATTGTTTATTTTAATACGTAGAGTATTGTTTGCTCAGGTTGTGCCAGGGAGTTGCTCCGCATGAAAATGTCACTTGCGAAATACGTCGAGGAAGTGGGTCAGGTAAAAGCGGCGAAGGCCCTCGGTGTTCACCAGACAGCGATCAGCAAAGCGGTGCGTGAAGGGCGCCAGATTTACATCAACAAACTGCCCAGCGGTGAGGTTAAAGCGTTTGAATACCGCGCGTTTCCTCATCGCAGTAAGCAGAACACATAAGAGAGTAACGCCAACGATTTACGTCATCCTTTAATAACCACACAATGACGTGTACCATGTCGGTTCGTTATCAGAAGGCGAAGGCAGGGACAGGGCGGATTTTGTACATCCAGATGTCCACAGTTTGCAGAGTGAAGCAAATAAAACCTTCTAACCCTCTGATATGAATATACTCATCAATTTTGCATGTGCTCTTTCGTGTGGGGCACCACTGTAAATAAGGATATAAAATGCCTGTAATTACTCTTCCTGATGGCAGTCAACGCCATTTCGACCACGCTGTAAGCCCCATGGATGTTGCTCTGGATATCGGTCCAGGTCTGGCGAAAGCCACTATCGCTGGCCGTGTTAACGGTGAGCTGGTAGATGCCTCCGATGTCATTGAACAGGACGCGACGCTCTCGCTGATTACCGCGAAAGATGAAGACGGTCTGGAAATTATCCGTCACTCCTGTGCGCACCTGCTGGGACACGCTATCAAACAGCTGTGGCCGAACACCAAAATGGCCATCGGTCCGGTCATTGATAACGGTTTTTACTACGACGTTGACCTCGACCACACCCTGACCCAGGAAGATATCGACGCCCTCGAAAAGCGTATGCACGAGCTGGCGGAGAAAAACTACGATGTCATCAAGAAAAAGGTGAGCTGGCACGAAGCGCGCGAAACATTTGTGAAGCGCGGTGAGAGCTATAAAGTCAACATTCTTGATGAGAACATCGCGCATGATGACAAGCCTGGCTTGTATCATCACGAAGAATACGTCGACATGTGCCGCGGTCCGCACGTGCCGAATATGCGTTTCTGTCATCACTTCAAACTGATGAAAACCGCAGGCGCCTACTGGCGTGGCGACAGCAGCAACAAAATGCTGCAGCGTATCTACGGCACCGCATGGGCCGATAAGAAAGCGTTAAACGCCTATCTGCAACGCCTGGAAGAAGCCTCCAAGCGTGACCACCGTAAAATCGGCAAGCAACTTGATCTGTACCACATGCAGGAAGAAGCGCCGGGGATGGTGTTCTGGCATAATGACGGCTGGACTATCTTCCGTGAGCTGGAAACTTTCGTGCGTTCTAAGCTGAAAGAGTACCAGTATCAGGAAGTGAAAGGCCCGTTCATGATGGACCGTGTGCTGTGGGAAAAAACCGGCCACTGGGACAACTACAAAGATGCGATGTTCACCACCTCGTCAGAGAACCGTGAATACTGCATCAAGCCGATGAACTGCCCGGGTCACGTCCAGATCTTCAACCAGGGTCTGAAATCTTACCGTGACTTACCGCTGCGTATGGCGGAGTTCGGTAGCTGCCACCGTAACGAGCCATCAGGCGCGCTGCATGGCTTAATGCGTGTCCGTGGCTTTACTCAGGATGATGCGCATATCTTCTGTACTGAAGAGCAGGTGCGTGATGAAGTTAACGCCTGTATTCGTATGGTCTATGATATGTACAGCACCTTTGGCTTCGAGAAAATCGTCGTCAAGCTGTCGACTCGTCCGGAAAAACGCATCGGTAGTGATGAGATGTGGGATCGTGCGGAAGCCGATCTGGCCGTGGCTCTGGAAGAAAACACCATCCCGTTTGAGTATCAACTGGGTGAAGGTGCCTTCTACGGCCCGAAAATTGAATTTACCCTGTATGACTGCCTCGATCGTGCATGGCAGTGCGGAACAGTACAGTTAGACTTCTCTCTGCCGCAGCGTTTGAACGCCTCTTATGTGGGCGAAAGCAACGAGCGTCAGGTGCCGGTGATGATTCACCGTGCTATTTTGGGTTCCATCGAACGCTTCATCGGTATTTTGACCGAAGAGTTCGCCGGATTCTTCCCAACATGGCTGGCACCGGTGCAGGTCGTGGTGATGAATATCACCGATTCGCAGTCTGAATACGTTAACGAATTGACGCGTAAACTACAAAATGCGGGCATTCGCGTAAAAGCAGACTTGAGAAATGAGAAGATTGGCTTTAAAATCCGCGAGCACACATTACGTCGTGTCCCGTATATGCTGGTTTGTGGCGACAAAGAGGTTGAAGCAGGCAAAGTTGCCGTGCGCACCCGTCGCGGAAAAGACCTCGGCACTATGGACGTAAACGAAGTGATCGAGAAGCTGCTAACAGAAATACGCAGCCGCAGTCTTCAACAACTGGAGGAATAAGGTATTAAAGGCGGAAAACGAGTACAAACGGCACGTCCGAATCGTATCAATGGCGAGATTCGAGTTCAGGAAGTTCGCTTAACAGGTCTGGAAGGCGAACAGCTTGGTATTGTGAGTCTGAGAGAAGCTCTGGAAAAAGCTGAAGAAGCAGGAGTGGATCTGGTAGAGATCAGTCCTAACGCCGAACCGCCAGTTTGCCGAATCATGGACTACGGCAAATTCCTCTATGAAAAGAGCAAATCTTCTAAGGAACAGAAGAAAAAGCAAAAAATTGTTCAGGTTAAGGAAATCAAATTCCGACCTGGCACCGACGATGGCGATTACCAGGTAAAACTCCGCAGCCTGGTACGCTTTCTCGAAGAGGGCGATAAGGCCAAAATCACACTGCGTTTCCGCGGTCGTGAAATGGCCCACCAACAGATCGGTATGGAAGTGCTTAACCGCGTCCGTGACGATCTGAGTGAACTGGCAGTGGTCGAATCCTTCCCTACGAAGATCGAAGGCCGCCAGATGATCATGGTGCTTGCTCCTAAGAAGAAACAGTAAGGCCTTCAAGTAACAATCACTGTGGGGCTCTCGCGGGCCTCACAGCTTTTTGTTCGCCTGGGTTTCTATTTTTCAACAATGCGAAGTGGAAGTTATTAAGATGCCAAAAATTAAGACCGTACGCGGTGCTGCTAAGCGCTTCAAAAAAACCGGTAAAGGTGGTTTTAAGCACAAGCACGCTAACCTGCGTCATATTCTGACCAAAAAAGCGACCAAGCGTAAACGTCACCTGCGTCCAAAAGCCATGGTTTCCAAAGGCGATCTGGGTCTGGTCATCGCGTGCCTCCCGTACGCATAAGCCGTTAACGTTTAACTTTTTTACTAAGAATATAGAGACAGGAGAGCACATATGGCTCGCGTAAAACGTGGTGTAATTGCACGTGCACGTCACAAGAAAATTTTGAAACAAGCTAAAGGCTACTACGGTGCGCGTTCACGCGTATACCGCGTTGCCTTCCAGGCTGTTATCAAAGCAGGTCAGTACGCTTACCGTGACCGTCGTCAACGTAAGCGTCAGTTCCGTCAACTGTGGATTGCGCGTATCAACGCAGCAGCACGTCAGAACGGTATTTCTTACAGCAAATTCATCAACGGCCTGAAAAAAGCCTCTGTTGAAATCGACCGTAAGATCCTGGCTGACATCGCCGTATTCGACAAAGTAGCGTTCACCGCTCTGGTCGAAAAAGCGAAATCAGCACTGGCATAAGCCAGTTGAAGAGGGAGGCTTGCCTCCCTCTTTTCGTTTTTGTAAAGTCAACTCATTGACTTTTCAGGGTGAAGACTTTTCAATAAGCACTTCACAGACCTTTTCAGACAAGGTAACGCAAGCATGAATGCTGCTATTTTCCGCTTCTTTTTTTACTTTAGCACCTGAAACCAGGAGGCTAGCGCGTGAGAGAAGAAACGGAAAACAGCGCCAGAAAGCCTCCATCGCGGAGGCTTTTTTTGTATCTGCCGTTGATGAAAATCGCTAAATAACGAGGAAAACCATGTCACATCTCGCAGAGCTGGTTGCCAGTGCTAAGGCAGCCATAAATGAAGCTCATGATGTCGCCACGCTGGATAACGTGCGTGTTGAGTATCTGGGCAAGAAAGGGCATTTGACCCTTCAGATGACCACCCTGCGTGAATTGCCGGCGGAAGAACGCCCGGCAGCAGGCGCGGTCATTAACGAAGCGAAAGAGCAGGTTCAGCAGGCGTTAAATGAGCGTAAAGCGGCCCTTGAAGGCGCGGCCCTGAACGCCCGTCTGGCGGCTGAAACCATCGATGTTTCTCTGCCTGGTCGTCGCATTGAAACCGGCGGGCTGCATCCTGTGACTCGCACCATCGACCGCATTGAAAGTTTCTTCGGTGAGCTCGGCTTTACCGTCGCAACAGGGCCTGAAATTGAAGATGACTATCATAACTTCGATGCCCTGAACATTCCGGGTCACCACCCGGCACGCGCTGACCACGACACTTTCTGGTTTGATGCTACCCGTCTGCTGCGTACCCAGACGTCTGGCGTACAGATCCGTACCATGAAAGACAAGCAGCCGCCGATTCGTATTATTGCGCCGGGCCGCGTGTATCGTAACGACTACGATCAGACGCACACCCCAATGTTCCATCAGATGGAAGGCCTGATTGTTGACACCAACATCAGCTTCACCAACCTGAAGGGCACGCTGCACGATTTCCTGAATAACTTCTTTGAAGAAGATTTGCAGGTCCGTTTCCGTCCGTCTTACTTCCCGTTCACTGAACCGTCTGCAGAAGTGGACGTCATGGGTAAAAACGGCAAATGGCTGGAAGTGCTGGGCTGTGGCATGGTGCACCCGAACGTCCTGCGTAACGTGGGTATCGACCCGGAAGTTTACTCCGGCTTCGCCTTCGGCATGGGTATGGAGCGTCTGACCATGCTGCGTTACGGTGTCACCGACTTGCGCGCATTCTTCGAAAACGATCTGCGTTTCCTCAAACAGTTTAAATAAGGGCAGGACAGAACAATGAAATTCAGTGAACTGTGGTTACGCGAATGGGTTAACCCGGCCATCGACAGCGAAGCGCTGTCCGGCCAAATCACCATGGCAGGCCTGGAAGTGGACGGCGTTGAGCCGGTCGCTGGTGTGTTCAACGGTGTGGTTGTAGGCGAAGTGGTGGAGTGTGGTCAGCATCCGAATGCGGACAAACTGCGTGTCACCAAAATTAATGTCGGCGGCGAGCGTCTGCTGGATATCGTCTGCGGCGCGCCAAACTGCCGTCAGGGCCTGAAAGTGGCGGTGGCAACCATCGGCGCCGTTCTGCCGGGCGATTTTAAAATCAAAGCGGCGAAGCTGCGCGGTGAGCCTTCTGAAGGCATGCTGTGTTCTTTCTCTGAGCTGGGTATTTCCGACGATCATAGCGGTATTATCGAGCTGCCAGCTGATGCGCCGTTGGGCATGGATATCCGTGAGTATCTGAAGCTTGATGACAACACCATCGAAATCAGCGTCACACCAAACCGTGCTGATTGCCTGGGCATCATCGGGGTCGCCCGTGACGTGGCAGTGCTGAACCAGCAGCCGCTGAACGAGCCAGAAATGGCCCCAGTGGCAGCAACCATTACTGACACCTTCCCAATTAAGGTTGAAGCCACCGAAGCTTGCCCGCGCTATCTGGGGCGTGTCGTCAAAGGCATTAACGTTAAAGCTGCTACGCCGCTGTGGATGAAAGAGAAACTGCGTCGTTGCGGTATCCGTTCTATCGATGCTGTTGTCGACGTCACCAACTACGTGCTGCTTGAATTGGGTCAGCCGATGCACGCCTTCGACCTGGATCGTATCGACGGCGGTATCGTCGTGCGTAGGGCGAAAGAGGGCGAAACGCTGGTGCTGTTGGACGGTAACGAAGCGAAACTCAGCGCTGACACGCTGGTCATCGCCGACCACAACAAAGCGCTGGCGATGGGCGGTATCTTCGGCGGTGAGCACTCAGGCGTAAACGGTGAAACGCAAAACGTCCTGCTGGAATGTGCCTTCTTCAACCCACTTTCCATTACCGGTCGTGCGCGCCGTCAGGGTCTGCATACCGATGCTTCTCATCGCTATGAGCGTGGTGTCGATCCAGCGCTGCAGTACAAAGCGATGGAACGTGCAACCCGCCTGCTGATTGACCTCTGTGGCGGCGAAGCGGGTCCGGTGATTGATGTCACTCACGAAGCGACTCTGCCAAAGCGTGCCACCATCACTCTGCGTCGCAGCAAGCTGGACCGCCTGATTGGCCATCACATTGCTGATGCTCAGGTCAGCGACATCCTGCGTCGTCTGGGCTGTGAAGTCACTGAAGGCCAGGACCAGTGGCAAGCAGTAGCGCCAAGCTGGCGTTTCGATATGGAAATCGAAGAAGACCTGGTGGAAGAAGTGGCGCGTGTCTACGGCTACAACAATATTCCTGATACGCCAGTCCAGGCTGGTTTGATCATGGGCACCCACAAAGAAGCCAACCTGTCACTCAAGCGTGTGAAAACCATGCTGAACGACAAAGGCTACCAGGAAGTGATCACCTACAGCTTCGTTGACCCGAAGGTGCAGCAACTGATCCATCCGGGTGAAGAAGCGCTGATTCTGCCAAGCCCGATTTCCAGCGAAATGTCAGCCATGCGTCTGTCTTTGTGGACAGGCCTGCTGGGCACCGTGGTGTACAACCAGAACCGCCAGCAAAGTCGAGTACGTATCTTCGAAAGCGGCCTGCGCTTCGTGCCAGATACCCAGGCGCCTCTGGGCATCCGTCAGGATGTCATGCTGAGCGGTGTGATTTGTGGAAATCGCTATGAAGAGCATTGGAACCTGGCGAAAGAGACAGTTGATTTCTATGATTTAAAAGGCGATCTCGAAGCAGTCCTCGATTTGACCGGCAAGCTGGGCGATATCCAGTTCAGGGTTGAAGCGAATCCGGCGCTGCATCCGGGTCAGTCTGCGGCGATTTATCTGAAAGGCGAACGTATTGGTTTCATTGGGGTTGTTCATCCTGAGCTGGAACGTAAACTGGACCTGAACGGTCGCACGATGGTCTTTGAACTGGAGTGGAACAAGCTCGCAGACCGCGTGGTGCCTCAGGCGAAAGAGATTTCCCGCTTCCCGGCGAACCGTCGTGATATCGCTGTGGTGGTGGCAGAAAACGTCCCAGCCGCAGATATTCTTGCCGAGTGTAAGAAAGTTGGCGTAAATCATGTAGTTGGCGTAAACTTGTTTGACGTGTACCGCGGTAAGGGTGTGGCGGAGGGCTATAAGAGCCTCGCTATCAGCCTAATCCTTCAGGATACCAGCCGTACACTCGAAGAAGAGGATATTGCCGCTACCGTCGCCAAATGTGTAGAGGCATTAAAAGAGCGATTCCAGGCATCATTGAGGGATTGAACCTATGGCGCTTACAAAAGCTGAAATGTCAGAATATCTGTTTGATAAGCTTGGGCTTAGCAAACGGGATGCCAAAGAACTGGTAGAGCTGTTTTTCGAAGAGATCCGTCGCGCTCTTGAAAACGGTGAGCAGGTAAAACTCTCCGGTTTTGGTAACTTCGATTTGCGCGATAAAAATCAACGCCCCGGGCGCAACCCGAAGACGGGCGAGGATATTCCCATTACAGCCCGGCGCGTGGTGACCTTCAGACCCGGACAGAAGTTAAAAAGCCGTGTCGAAAACGCTTCGCCCAAAGCAGAGTAATTTCTGATTAACCAAAAAGGCCGCTTATGCGGCCTTTTTTCTTTTCTGCATTTCTACCCTTATCTTTCTGATAATCCGGCTTTTCGGACACCTCACACAATAACCTTTGAATTTCAAGGGTAGTGTGCTTGTCACCATTTATCTGTTGGGAAACACGACAACATTGGGATAAGCAAACTTATGAGGCTTCCGAAAACTATACAGGCTGCGTCGCCCGTCATGCTGGCACTGAACGCCAGAGAGTGTCCTGCGAAAACATTTCTTTCAGGTGATACCCTTCTGCCAGGGCGCAGTGTTTTCGAGCACTGTCTGATTGTGGGGCATGTCGCCCAGGCTCTAATTGCCACATTTCCTGTCCCTCTGAGGAGTGCGTTATTTCCCGCGGGATGTTCGTTGGTTGCTGCCTGTCATGACATTGGCAAACTCTCACCGCTATTTTATCTGCGGTTACATCTCGCACTGCAGTGGCCTGCATCATTATTGACTCAATCCTTGCTGAGATCTCTTGGGTTGACAGCTCAAGCCTTTGCACTGCGCGAGTTAGAGCAGAGTTGGGGAGGCCATGCAGGTGCAGGTGCTTCTGCCATTCAGGCGATTACCCGCCGTGGGGAACTGAGTACGGTCATCGGCCAGCACCACGGATTACGAACATTCAACGCCAGCATGAAAGCCAGTGACGACATGTTAGGCGGAGTCGCCTGGCAGGCAGCACGGCAGCAACTGGTCGAAGAGCTTCAACAGGCCTTGAATGAAACATGGCCGGAGGCTCTCAGCTTTTCGCAGCAACTGTCCCAGGCGGGCCTGACAACAGTGGCCGACTGGATTGGCTCTGGCCCACGGTTTACTGATCCGCTGAAAGACTGGCGCGCTCAACTTCCCCTTGCGCTGACCGACGCCAATATGTCAATGCCAGCCATCCGCCCAGGGTTGAGCTTCGGTGAACAATTTGGCGGTTATCAACCGAATGAGGCGCAGCTAGCCTTGTTTGAGGCTGTCAAAGGGCCCGGCGTTTATGTTCTTGAAGCTCCGATGGGGATGGGTAAAACAGAAGCTGCTTTGTATGCCGCATATCGTGTTCTGGCGGCAGGAGAGGCTCGGGGCGTCTATTTCGCATTACCGACACAGCTCACCTCCAACAAAATCTATCAGCGTTTCAGCAACTGGCTTCAGAACATCATTGAGCCCGGAAGCGCATGGCAAAAAACATTGCTGTTACACGGTAGTGCCCATTTGCAGGAAGGGATCGGTGAAGACGCTCAGCCAGGGGGAAGCTGGTTTGATTCTCGCAAACGTGGGCTGCTGGCACCTTTTGCAGTGGGTACGCTTGATCAGGCTTTAATGGCCGCAATGAACGTGAAACATGGATTCGTGCGCACGTTTGGCCTGGCTGGAAAAGTGGTTGTGGTGGACGAGGTACACTCATTTGATCCGTACACTGGCCTGATATTGCAGCAACTTGTCGAGGTGTTACGGGATCTTCACTGCACTGTCATCATCTTAAGCGCCACGCTGACCCGGTCGCGCCGGGATGCGCTATTCGCTGGTAAAGTTGAATGTGGGGATGGCTATCCGCTGATCACCTATCAGCCACAGAGGGCAACAGTCGCGCAAACGCGCAGATTGCTTTCGCCCACGAATCGCAACGTTTCCCTTAAATTTAGCCAGGACGAAGATGCGCTGGAAGAAGCGTTACTGCGTGCAGAGCAGGGGCAACAGGTGCTGTGGATTGAAAACACGGTGGATGCTGCGCAGGCGTGTTATGCAACCCTGGCGTCGCGTGGCAGTGACATGGGGATTGCCAGTGGATTACTGCATTCCCGCTATGTCCAGCGCGATCGCACTGCTCACGAAGAACGCTGGGTAAATCGCTATGGCAAAGAGGGCTGGCAGGTTCGCCAACAGGGCGGAGCCGTGCTGGTGGGGACGCAGGTCTTAGAGCAATCCATTGATATTGACGCTGATTTCCTGGTCACCCGTATGGCGCCCACAGATTTACTGATGCAGCGCATGGGGCGTTTATGGCGTCACCAACAAACGCCGCGCCCTGATGCCGCACGCTGTGAAGCGTGGCTTCTTTCTCCGACCCTGGAAAGTGCACTTGCTTCCCCTTATCAGGCTTTTGGTGCCAGTGCCTGGGTGTATGCGCCCTATATTCTCTGTCGTTCTCTGGAAGTCTGGCATGACAAAACCTCGGTAGCTTTGCCTACGGATATTCGCCCAGTGCTCGAGGCTACCTATGTGGAAAGGGAAGAACGTGAACCACTCAGCCTGTGGCGGCATGAGTTGCTCGAAGGAAAACGTACTTCACCCACACGTCCTGGCATCAATGAATTGCAGCAACAGGCCCGGCTGACGCTTTCCATGGTCGGAGCAACCCAACCAGAAAGTAAGGCCCGTACCCGTTATAGCGAACAGGACAACAATAGCTTCCTGTTGCTGCGTGCCGCGTTACGCGATGAAAAAAACAACACATTAAATCTTCAACTGCTGACCGGAGAGTGGCTAATCATTCCGAGGCAAAAGTCACGCATGACGGAGTCCGAACGCAGGCAATATTCGCTAAAGCTCGAAAAGGAAAAGGTGTCTTTGCCGCCCAGTCGCACTCCTGAGGGCGAGGACGGGCAATGGCTCTGGAAGTGGGGATTACAGCATTTGTTGTATGCCGGAAATTCGGCAGAGCGGGAAATGCCGGAAGTCAGGATTGTCATTGTGGAACCTTCGGGCGATGTGCGTGGGGTTGATGGGGCTTTTCGCAACACCCGTTACCGTTATCGCTATCAGGATAAGAGCGGTCTCAGGATTGAGAAAAAGGAGAGCTAAACCATGGCGGAAAACGAAAACCGTTTCAGCCTGATAGAGGAGCCCTGGATCCCTGTAGTGGATGTAGGGCGCGTCAGCCTTCGTCAACTTTTCAGCGAACCTCATTTACGAGCATTTGGCGGCAATGCACAGCAAAAAATCGCCCTGATGAAATTGCTACAGGCACTCTGCCAGTCAGCCGTCACTTTGAAGGACGAGCAGCAGTGGTTGGCACTGCGACCGAAGGGCGTAAGCCACGCTGTGCTTGCTTATCTCGATAAATGGCAGGACAGATTCTGGCTGTACGGGGATAGGCCTTTTTTACAAATGCCTGCCATTGCCAGAGCAGAGATAAAACCCTTTGGCACAGTCCAGCCTGAAGTGTCGACAGGGAACACTACCGTGTTAACCGAACGGCAGAGTGAAAAAGCGTTAAGCGATGCGGATAAGGCGCTACTGCTGGTGGTGCAAATGAGCCTGGCGCTTGGCGGTAAGAAAACCGACAACAGCGTGGTACTCAGTGCAGGCTATCGGGGCAAAACCAACGATAAAGGTAAACCTGCTACGGGTCGATTTGGTCCTGGGCTTGCCTTTCTGGGGTTGATGCACAGCTTTTGTGTGGGTGAAACGCTGGCTGAGACCTTCTGGTTGAATCTCTTAACTCAGAAGGAGATAGCCCTGTTCACTCAGTATCCGCAAGGGTGTGGAGTGGCTCCGTGGGAACAGATGCCAGAAGGTGAAGATTGTGCTGTCGCACGTTCGCTTAAACAGACGCTGATGGGGCGGCTTGTTCCCGTTTCGCGCTTCTGCTTACTGGCGGAAGCGGGGCTGCATTACTCAGAAGGGATAAGCCACAGCAGCTACAAAGAGGGGCTGTATGACCCTTCGGTACTGGTGAATAAAAAGGGCAAAGAGCTCAAGGTGCAGTGGATTAACCCCGGCAGAAGACCCTGGAGGGAGTTGACGTCCCTGCTGGCTTTCCTCTCCCCGCAGCAGTCAGAGTGGGAGTGTGAGCAACTGAGAATGGCTACAGACAAAGCGAGCCTTTCCCAGCGCTGCTTTGGCATCTGGTCTGGCGGTTTAAGCGTCAGCAGCAACGCTGGCGAGCAGTATGTTTCCGGCAGCGACGATCAGGTGGAATCGCTTTACTGGTTAGATCCTGCTCATCTGGGCGACAGCTGGTTTTACCACTTCAAAAATGAAATGTCTGGGCTAGAGGGGCTGGCGAAGACGCTGTATGGCAGTGTCAGTCGCTGGTGCCGTGAGATGAAGCTTGAACCTAAAGAATATGCTGCCAGAGCGACAGAGCACTACTGGCAGCTGTGCGAAACGCAAGCTCAGACGCTGCTTGAAAGCAGCCCTGACAGTGACCAACGTCTGCGGTTACGCAAGCAGTTTGCGGAGTATGTCTACAGGGTTTACGACGCGACTTGCTCAGGGCAAAACGCAAGACAGTTGGGCGCCTGGGCAGAAGCACGCCCGGTGCTGACTGACTATCTCAGAAGTACCACAGGGAAGGAGGTTGCATGAACACGAAAAATGAAGCTCGCAACACGCACCATCAGCCGTTAATCCACTACGTCTTCGAGCGTTGCCAGCAGGATAAAGGCTTTGCCGCCCGGCTGCGCCGAGCCAATAACCCGGCAACGGAGTATCAGTGTTGGGAAGTGCTGGGGCGTTTTGGTCTCGACCTTGAACATGAGACGAAGCGCAGAGCTCATGCATTAGTCGTGGCTGCTGTGGCAACCAGCCGGGCGGAGAAAAATGGCACGCTGACGCTGGGGAAAGCCATTGCAGAAAGCTTTCCGGAGGGCAGTCAAAGCGACCAAGCAAAATCGCGGCTCAATCGTTTGCTGGCCTGCGACACGGTCGCTGAGGCGTGTCAAATTCTCAGACCCTTACTGTCATTGATTCAAAGCCGAGTCACCGTGCCGCTGGACTATGAACGGTTGCTATCAGAGTTGACGGATTTTGGTTACAACAAAGATCGGATCAGAGCGCGTTGGGCGCAGCAGTTTTATGCCAGCAACAAGCAGGAGGCGACCAACGTATGACCCTTTATCTCAGTGCGCTGCATCTCAACAGCGCCGCCTGCCGGAAGCAGAAAATAACCGATGTCTACAGCCTGCACCGTGTGGTGTATGACCTGTTTGACGATGTGCGCACAGAACACCAAAAACAAGCTTCTGTGCCCAGCGGCATTCAGTGGGTCGATAAAGGCGGTGATGTGCGCGGCAGGCGACTGCTTATCTTGTCCGATCGCTCCCCAAACCAACCTGAATATGGGGAATTGCAAACCAAAGTGCTGCCGGATCACTTCCTCCTGCACAAGCAATATCGCTTTTCGGTCTGTCTCAACCCTGCCTCCCGCGACACTAAAACTCACAAGTTAACGCCTGTGCGTGGACGTGAGGCTATTGGCGCATGGTTTTGTCAGCGCACGGCAGCATGGGGCATTGAAGTCGATCCCCGTCAGCTCCAGGTTGAAGACATTACCCTGCTGCAAGTCGATGCCGGCATCCACAAATACATCACACTTCAGCAGGCCACGCTAAGCGGCAGGTTGACAGTTGTCGACCCTGAGCGCTTTAAAACCAGCTTCACTAAAGGCATTGGCCGCGGCCGAGCTTTCGGCTGCGGGTTGCTGCAAATCGTGCCGTTAACCGACAACTTCTTCTCCGAATAAAAAGGATTTTTACCATGAGCTTACTGAACAGTATCCGTATCGAATTTCATGTCCTGCAGTCCTTTCCGGTCACTTGCCTGAACCGGGATGATGTTGGCGCACCGAAAAGTGCGATTGTTGGCGGTGTCACCCGCGCTCGCGTGAGTTCACAGTGCTGGAAACGCCAGGTGCGACTGGCGCTGCAAGAGTTTGGCATCAAGCTGGGCGTAAGAACAAAAAAAGTCAAAGAGCTGCTGCTCCCGCATTTTGCTACGAAAGGTGCAAATAGCGAACAGGCAGAAGCGTGTGCCACAAAAATGGCGGAACTGCTGTCAGCCGACACGCTGCTTTTTATCAGTGATGCAGAAGCGGCTGCGCTGGCTGCCTATGCGCAAGAAAAGGGCTTTGATGCCGCAGAAATCAAAGATAAAGAGCTGGAAAAAGTGGCAAAAAAAATTCTCAACCCCAACCTGGATGCACTGGATATCGCGCTCTTCGGGCGCATGGTGGCGAAAGCCGCTGGCATGAATGTTGAAGCCGCCGCCTCGTTTAACCATGCAATTTCCACCCATAAGGTCAGTAATGAAGTGGAGTTTTTTACCGCATTGGATGATTGCCCGGATACCTCAGGATCGGCGCACATGGGCACTCTTGAGTTTAACGCCGCCACTTACTATCGCTATGTCTGTCTCGATCTTGGTCAACTGGCGCAAACGTTGGGCCACGATGAACAAGAGACCAGCACTGAGCAACTGCAAAAAGCGATTGCAGCCTTTACTAAAGCGCTATTTGTGGCACTGCCTTCTGCGCGCCAGACGACACAATCTGGTGCCAGTCCATGGGAATACGCGCGGGTGTTGGTACGTAAGGGTCAGCGTTTACAGGTTCCTTTTGAAACGCCAGTTAAAGCGGTACAAGGCGGTTATCTGCAACCCAGCATACAGGAACTGCAAACCTATCTGGCGAAAAAAGAAAAGCTCAGCGGGTCGCTGTTCGGCAAGCAAGGTGATTACGAATGGGGAGTCAACGAGGAGTACGTGATCGACCAGTTGATTCATGATTTGCAATCTCATGTGGTGTAAATCATGAGCCACCATTATTTACTGCTCTGGCTTGAGGGGCCGCTACAAAGTTGGGGACATGACTCACGCTTTGGCCGTCGCGATACCTTGCCATTTCCGACGCAGTCTGGCGTTTGCGGCATCCTTTGTGCGGCGCTAGGGGCTGGTGGACTGCAGCGTGACTTGCTGGCGCAACTGACTAGCGGAAAATGGTTTGTACGGGCGATGCCACGCTGCAACGCTCAACCGACGGTACCGTTGTGTGATTTTCAGATGGTAGGCAGTGGCTATGACGAGAGTGACCCGTGGCAGCTTCTGCTGATCCCTAAAACCAGTGAGGGCAAAAAGGCCGTTGGCGGCGGCACGAAAATGACCTACCGCTATTACCTTCAGGACAGCGCCTTCGCCGTAGCTATCGAGCTTCCGCAAGTGTTAGCAAACGAACTGAGTGTGGCGTTGGCCGCTCCGGTGTGGGAGTTGTCTCTTGGGCGTAAAACCTGCGTGCCATCAGAATTTATCGGGCAAGGAATATTCACCTCGCTCGATGAGGCCTGGGAGCGCAGCGACCTGTTAATGGAGCAGAAAAACCGACAGCTTCGTTTTACGGTCTTCCCATCGGCCTTGCCAGAAGAGGGGGAAGTGCTAACGCTGAACGATGTGCCCTTGCAGTTTGGTGAGGATAAACGTTATGGCGATCGTCTGGTCACGATTGTTCATCCGTAATCTTAGTACTGCGTTATCGCAGCCCTGTTTCAAGGAGAGTATTGATGGCCGATGGAAAGCGTCTGTTCGTCAAAATTACCCGAGAATCATTGCCGCAGGTGAAAGATAAATACCCGTTTATCTACCTTGAACGCGGGCGGCTGGAAATTGATGACAGCAGCCTGAAATGGCTGGATGCAGAAGGGCAGGTAGTGCGTTTACCCGTAGCAACGATTAACACGTTGCTGCTGGGGCCCGGAACGTCTATCACCCACGATGCGGTGAAAACGGCAGCAGCGGCAAACTGTTCACTTTGTTGGGTAGGGGAAGACAGTCTTTTGTTCTATGCCGCAGGCTTTCAACCCACTGCGGATAGCAGAAACTTTCGCCGACAAATGACGATTGCCTGCGATGAAAAGCGGTCACTGGAGGTCGCGAGACAGATGTATCAAAGGCGTTTTCCCGATGCCGAACTCAGGGAGAAAAGCCTGAAGGAGATGATGGGAATGGAAGGTCATAGGGTTCGGGCGTTATATCAAGAGAAAGCGCTGCAGTATGGCGTCGGCTGGAAAGGACGGCAGTTCACCCCGAATAAATTTGAACTGAGCGACACCACCAATCAGATCCTGACATCAGCTAATGCCGCGCTCTATGGCATCTTGTGTTCCGCCGTGCATGCGATGGGCTATTCGCCGCAAATTGGGTTCATTCATACTGGTTCACCGTTGCCATTTATTTATGATCTCGCCGACCTCTACAAAGCTGAGTTGTGCATCGATCTTGCCTTTGCGCTGAATAAAGAAATGGCAGGTCAGTATGACAAGCATCTGCTCGCAAAACGCTTTCGCGAACGGGTTATCACCATGGAGTTACTGGAGAGGGTTGCATTTGATATCAAACAGTTACTTGGGGAAGAGAAAAAATGATTGTCGTAGTCGCCAATAATTTACCCCCCGCTGTTCGCGGAAGAATGAAACTCTGGTTTCTGGAACCCAGAGCCAACGTTTTCGTTTCAGGCGTAAAAGACGCTATAGCCGGTCACGTTGTGGATTACCTGCTGAGCCACTACCCCGCAGCCTCCGGTGGGATCATCTTTAAAAGTCTCCCCACCGCTCCAGGCTATGAAATCCGCACGATTGGTCTGCCAGACAAGACCCTCTGCGAAATATCCGGACTGCAACTTGTCATAGAAAAAATGTTACAGGGTGATTAAGCAAAACCACTATATAGGGTTGATAGTGAAGGCTCTTTAACAATATATTGGTGTCTTCTCCACGCCCGTGGAGGTGTTTCGCATATTGTTGCTCCACCGGGAGTTCCGGATCTGTCTTCTCCACGCCCGTGGAGGTGTTTCCCGCACGAGCTTTACCTGTGCCAGGGCTTCCCGGTCTTCTCCACGCCCGTGGAGGTGTTTCTTGTCCCTGAAGTTTCACCCTGACCGCAACCCGGTCTTCTCCACGCCCGTGGAGGTGTTTCTTAGGCTACCCGGATGAAATCGAGTACGAGTGCGTCTTCTCCACGCCCGTGGAGGTGTTTCTTAAGCGCACTGTTTCCTCCTTCCTGGAGCAGTGTCTTCTCCACGCCCGTGGAGGTGTTTCCGTCTGCACCGTTTACCCGCTCATCGGCAAGGAGTCTTCTCCACGCCCGTGGAGGTGTTTCCCAGACGCAGATACGCGGCCCCGCGCTCAACCGGTCTTCTCCACGCCCGTGGAGGTGTTTCCATCTGAATCCATCGAATGATGGACTTAGTAGGGTCTTCTCCACGCTCGTGGAGGTGTTTCTGTTGTCGTGTTACGACCGCACTGTGCGGGGACTGTTTCTCCACGCACGTGGAGGTGTTTCCTGGCTGTGACGATGGACGCCGCGCAGCAACTTGTCTTCTCCACGCACGTGGAGGTGTTTCCGTCCCCGTTAAAGCGCCGGATGCATTGCTAAGGGTCTTCTCCACGTACGTGAAGGTGTTTCTAATCTTGGCTACCAGCAACAAGCAGAGATCGCCTCTTCTCCACGTATGTGGAGGTGTTTCTAACGATGGCTGCGTAATTGCGGGCAGCGCGGAGTCTTCTCCACCCAAGTGGAGGTGTTTCCGTTGCCACGTCCCGACCAAACCCTGCGGGACTCGTTTCTCCACGTCAGTAGAGGTGTCATCGTCAATCACATCCGAAAAGGGGACCGTAAGTGTGCAGTCAATTTTCCGACTTCCGGAGCTTTTCCTTCCCACCTGGCCAGAACCCTCTTAAAATCATTCACCTGACCCCAATGGATTCTGGATTTCATGCACACACTCGCCCAACGACAGCACAGACGAAATCAGCGATGGCTTGGCGTGTTGCTGCTGCTTCTGCTGCTGGCGATTTTTATTAGCCTTTGTGCGGGCGAACAGTGGTTGTTTCCTCATGACTGGCTGACGCCGCGTGGGGAATTGTTTGTCGGGCGGATTCGCTTGCCGCGGACAGTGGCGGTGATGCTTGTCGGGGCGGCGCTCGCAGTCTCTGGTGCGATCATGCAGGCTCTTTTTGAAAACCCGTTGGCGGAGCCAGGATTGCTTGGTGTCTCAAACGGCGCGGGCGTAGGGTTGATTGCGGCGGTGCTGCTTGGAAAAGGTTTGCTCCCCGGTTGGGCGCTTGGGTTAAGTGCGATTGCCGGGGCGTTACTCATCACCGTTATTCTTCTGCGTTTTGCTCGTCGTCATCTTTCAACCAGCCGTCTGCTCTTGGCGGGCGTAGCGCTGGGGATTATTTGCAGTGCGCTGATGACCTGGGCGGTCTATTTTTCGACCTCATTCGATTTACGTCAGCTGATGTACTGGATGATGGGCGGCTTTGGCGGCGTGGATTGGCACCAGGCGTGGCTGATGCTGGCTTTACTTCCGGCGATGCTGTGGGTCTGTCTGCAATCTCAGGCGCTGAATTTACTGTCATTAGGCGAAACATCTGCCCGCCAGCTAGGGCTTCCGCTCTGGCTGTGGCGCAGGCTTTTGGTGCTGGTGACCGGTTGGCTGGTGGGCGTCAGCGTGGCGCTGGCTGGTGCGATTGGCTTTATTGGTCTGGTTATCCCGCATATTCTGCGTTTATGTGGCCTGACGGATCACCGTGTTTTGCTCCCGGCTTGCATGCTGGCGGGCGGCACGACGCTGCTTTTTGCTGATATCGTTGCCCGTCTGGCGTTGGCATCGGCGGAATTGCCGATAGGCGTTGTGACTGCCACGCTAGGCGCTCCCGTATTTATCTGGCTATTATTGAAAGCTGGCCGCTAAGCGCCGGTTAATCACCGAAGAGGATGCTATGCAACACGATATTCTGAACACCCACGTCACGACCATTGATGGCGAAAATATCAGTCTCGAGACCTTTAAAGGGGATGTCCTGCTGGTGGTGAACGTTGCCTCTCAGTGCGGATTAACGCCGCAGTATGAGCAACTGGAGAACATTCAGAAAGCCTGGGAATCGCAAGGTTTTCGCGTGTTAGGCTTCCCGTGCAATCAGTTTTTGGGCCAGGAACCGGGTAACGAAGAAGAAATCAAAACTTTCTGCAGCACCACTTATGGTGTGACTTTCCCGATGTTCAGTAAAATCGACGTCAACGGTGAGCATCGCCACCCGCTGTACCAAAAACTCACTGCGGCGGCACCCGTTGCCGTCGCGCCTGAAAGCAGCGGCTTCTACGAACGTATGGCCAGCAAAGGACGCGCGCCAAAGCAGCCAGGCGATATTCTGTGGAACTTCGAGAAATTCCTGATTGGCCGTGACGGTGAAATCATCCAGCGTTTCTCGCCGGATATGACCCCAGAAGACCCGATTGTGATGGAGTCGATCAAACTGGCGCTGGCGAAGTAATCATGCCTTTGATGCAGCTTCAGGCAGTGGAAGAAGCAGGGCGGTTACAGCCCGTCACAGCGGACGTGATGCAGGGCGAAAGTCTGCATCTTGTCGGGCCAAACGGGGCCGGCAAGAGCACTCTGCTGGCGAGAATGGCGGGCATCAGTCAGGGCAAAGGGCAGGTTAGCTTACTGGGCCGCTCTTTAGCGGAATGGCAGGCGTTAGCGCTTGCCCGCCATCGGGCTTATCTGACTCAGCACCAGACACCGCCGTTCGCTATGCCTGTCTGGCACTATCTGACGCTGCATCAGCATGATAAATCGCAGCACCCTCTCCAGCACGACGTTGCCGCAAAGCTAGGGCTTGAAGATAAGCTCGCACGCCCGGTCAATCAGCTTTCCGGCGGCGAATGGCAGCGCGTGCGTCTCGCTGCGGTTGTTTTGCAAATTCATCCTCAGGGAAACCCGGACGGCAAATTGCTGTTGCTGGATGAGCCGATGAACAGCCTTGATGTCGCTCAGCAAGCGGCGTTCGACAGGCTGCTGACAGAACTTCATCAGCAAGGCATTACTATTGTGATGAGCAGCCACGACCTTAACCATACGTTGCGCTTTGCCAGCAGTACGTGGTTGATGCGTCGAGGGAAATTATTGGCGAGTGGCAAGACGCCGCACGTTATGACGACAGAAAATCTGACGGCTGCGTATGATATGCCGTTCAAAAAGCTGACGACGGACGGCACTGAAATCCTGATAGCGGCCCTGTGAGGCGGCTTAAGGGTTGCCAGTTTCCGGCTTCGCGAGCTAAATTAAACCTATAAAAAAACTCAGAGGATACGCCAGGATATGCGTCCCTTTATTTTGTTAGTGGCGGCATTCATTTTAGCAGGGTGTAGCAGCCATCGTGCGCCGCCGCCCAATCCACGCCTTTCTGATTCCATCACGGTCATCGCCAATCTCAACGATCAGCTGACGAACTGGCGCGGCACGCCGTATCGTTACGGCGGCAGCACGCGTCGCGGGGTGGATTGCTCCGCCTTTGTGATGATGACTTTCCGCGATCAGTTCGATATGCAACTGCCACGCGACACAGAAAATCAGGCAAGAGTTGGCACCAAAATCGACAAAGACGACTTATTGCCGGGCGATCTGGTGTTCTTTAAAACCGGCTCTGGCGGCAGTGGTTTGCATGTTGGGATCTACGATACCGACAATCAATTTATTCATGCCTCAACCAGCCAGGGGGTGACGCGTTCCTCGCTGGATAATGTCTACTGGCGGAAAAATTTCTGGCAGGCAAGAAGGATATAGTCAGACAACGCAAAGGGGCCATTGGCCCTTTTTTGTTTAAGAAGAAATAAAAGCCTGCTTGCGAAATAATTATCGCGTCTAACACTATTCACGTAATGAATCTGTGGATTGTGCGTCTGCATGAATATGGATTACAATCATCATAATGATAATGCAAAGGAATTCCTGAAATAAAAAGGAACGAATGAACTTAATCTTTTTAAAATCAAAGATTTTCTTTTCTACTGGACCCACACAGCCGCGACCGGGGATAGCCCTTAAACAGGGGTGGGCGCAATGATTGTCTCACTGGATAAAGCATACCGGGCAGAAATAGTATTCCTCCCTGCCAGAAATGGCGGGGGCAAACTTGTGGGGCTTGAGCTCATCGCTAACTTTGTTGGTGCGCAGGACAACGTCCGCACGCCAACCAGTTTGATTACTTCTCGCCTGAGTCCGGATGACGACATTGCGCTGTTTACTGAAAAACTCTTGCTGCTTGAAAGCTGCCAGATCTTTTTTATTCAACAGGAATTGATTGCCTGGATTAATATAACGCCGGCAATCGCTGAAGCACTTTTAGTGCAAAAGGAACTGGCAGAACGCGCCGCCCGATTTTCTTTTCTCGAATTCACCGTCAATGAGAATTTTCCTCAGTTGAATACCCTCGATGAACAGCATTTGTTGGTTCAACTGGTGAATCACTTTCCGTTGGTATTGGGCAATTTTGGTGCCGGAGAAGCGTCCGCCTTACCTGTTTTTAGTGGGCTGTTTAAACGTGTGGCGTTGGATAAAAACTTTATCCAACAGCAGGCGCCGCTATTATCTTTTGACCCTTTTATGCGAGCGATTACCGCTCAAATTAAACCGTTCTGCGACGACATGATGGCGGCGGGAGTGGACAGCCAGACTCTGCTTGAGCGCCTGCAGCCATGGGGGTTTAGCGCCTATCAGGGCGCGCTGTGGCCTGCTGTCGATGCGGCGGCGTTAACGTCACTGGTGCAGGAATAACCCTGCATCTCGCCCGTATTTATCTGCCTGCGTTGGCACTACACTAAAGACAGGAGGAACCATGACCCTGTCTTTTACCCATCACTGGCGCGATGAGCTGCCAGGTTTTTATACCGAGCTTTCCCCAACGCCACTGGATAACGCGCGCCTGATATGGCACAACGCGCCTTTGGCGGAAGCACTCAGCTTGCCCGCATCGCTCTTTGCCACGACCAACGGCGCAGGCGTCTGGGGCGGCGAAACGCTGCTGCCCGGCATGCTGCCTTTGGCGCAGGTTTACAGCGGCCACCAGTTTGGCGTCTGGGCCGGACAGCTTGGCGACGGGCGAGGGATCTTGCTTGGCGAACAGCAACTGGCCGACGGGCGTCGCTACGACTGGCACCTGAAAGGCGCTGGCCTGACACCGTATTCCCGCATGGGTGACGGACGAGCAGTCTTGCGTTCAACGCTGCGTGAAAGCCTTGCTTCAGAAGCGATGTTTGCGCTTGGTATTCCCACCACTCGTGCTCTGTCTGTGGTCACCAGCGACACGCCGGTGTACCGCGAAACGGTTGAGCAGGGGGCCATGCTGATTCGCGTGGCGGAAAGTCACGTCCGCTTTGGCCACTTCGAGCATTTCTATTATCGGCGTGAGCCGGAGAAAGTTCGCCAGCTGGCCGACTATGTGATTCGCCATCACTGGGCTCATCTCGATAAAGAGGAGCATAAATACGTTTTATGGTTCCGTGACGTTGTCACAAAAACGGCGCGAATGATTGCCCGTTGGCAAACCGTCGGCTTTTGCCATGGCGTGATGAACACCGACAACATGTCGATTCTGGGCCTGACCATGGATTACGGCCCGTATGGTTTTCTCGATGATTACCAGCCGGGCTACATCTGCAACCACTCCGATCATCAGGGGCGGTATAGCTTTGAAAATCAGCCTGCCGTAGGGCTGTGGAATCTGCAACGTCTGGCCCAAACGCTGTCGCCGTTTATCGAAGTCGACACGTTAAACTCGCTGCTGGATGTCTATCAGGAAGCGTTGCTGGTGGAATACGGCAAGCTGATGCGTGCCAAACTGGGCTTGTTCAGCGAAGAAAAAGGCGATAACGAGCTGCTTAATGGCCTGTTTAGCCTGATGGAAAGCGAGGGCTGCGATTACACGCGGACGTTCCGCATGTTGAGCGCAACGGAACAAAACAGTGCTGCGTCACCGTTGCGGGATGAGTTTATCGACCGGGCTTCGTTCGATAGCTGGTTTGCTTCTTATCGTGCCCGGCTGCAACAGGAACAGGTTGATGACACGCAGCGTCAGCAAAGCATGAAGCAGGTTAACCCGGCGGTTGTCCTGCGTAACTGGCTGGCGCAACGTGCGATTGAACAGGCTGAACGTGGAGAGTATGAGGAGTTTGCTCGTCTGCATGAGGTGCTGCGCAACCCTTATGCAGACAGACACGACGATTACGCCAGCCGCCCGCCAGAGTGGGGCAAGCGGCTGGAAGTGAGCTGTTCCAGTTAGGGATTAGCGAGCTAAAAAAACCTGCGGTGTCTGGCTGGCAGGATGTTGTCCGATATGCACTTCAGCGCCGTACCAACGGCTCAGGGTCTCTGCCTGCAAGACTTGCGCGGGCGTGCCCTGGGCCACCATCTCCCCCTGATGCAACAGCAAAAGCCTGTCAGCCCAAAGTGCGGCCAGATTTAAATCATGCAGCACGGCACAGACGTGCAAATCCCCCTGAGAAGTCAGATTTTTTAGCAGGCGCAGTAAATGCTGCTGATGATACAAGTCCAGGGCTGAAGTCGGCTCATCGAGAAACAGCCAGCCTCGTGGCGCATTGTCCACCCACAACTGAGCGAGGGCGCGAGCCAGTTGCACGCGCTGCTGTTCACCGCCCGAGAGCGTGTTGTACTTGCGATTTTCCAGCGGCAGACAACCCGTCAACGCCATCACCTGAGCCACAATCTTACGGCTATCCTGTTGCGGCCAGGGCGCGCGTCCCATGGCGACGACGGCTTCAACCGGCCAGTCAAATCCCAGCTGACTTTGCTGGCGCATAACCGCTCGCTGGCGCGACAACGCCTCGGGTGTCCATTCGTTCAGCGCTTTTCCTTTCAGAGCACACTGACCGTTATCGGGGGACAAATAGCCTGTCAGCACTCGCAGTAAAGTCGATTTTCCCGCGCCATTAGGGCCAATCAGAGCGACCAGTTCTCCCGGTTGCAGGGAAAGTGAGATATCCCGCAAGACTGGCGAATAGCACAGCGACCTGGCGTGTAAACAGTTATCCATGAGCGCCTCCGCGACGGAAAATCATCCACAGGAACCACGGCGCACCGAGCAGGCTGGTGAGCAGGCCGACAGGCATTTCAGCGGGTGCGACAAGCGTTCGCGCGAGCGTATCTGCAATCAGCAGCAATATGGCACCAACTAGCACGGAGCCTGGGATCACAGCGCGATGATCGGCCCCCAGCCACATCCGCAGCAAATGGGGCACCACCAGGCCGATAAAGCCAATCACACCGCTAACCGCAACGGCGGAAGCCACCAGCAAAGCGCTGCACATCAGCAAACGCCTTTGGATTTGACGCACGTTCACCCCGAGGTAATGCGCTTCTTCATCACCCAGTTGTAGCAAATTGAGCTGCTTTGCCTGTCGCCAGATAATCGCCACCGTAGGCAGCATCAGCGAGGCGGTGGCGAGTAATGTAGACCATTGCGCCTGCCCAAGACTTCCCATTCCCCACAGTGAAAGCTGGCGCAGTTGAGCATCGTTACTGAGCCAGGACAACACGCCAACCGCCGCGCCGCACAGCGCATTGATCGCAATGCCCACCAGCAGCAGGCGTGACAGCGAATTGTCGTGACGCTGGCTGAGGATAAAAATAATCACCGTCACCGCCAGACTGCCGATGAACGCGGCAAGCATGGGCATATACAGCATCAACACCACGGGCAGGGAAAACGGCAGGACAACCCACAGGGCTACCGATAATGCAGCGCCACTGCTGATCCCCAACAGACCGGGATCGGCCAGCGGATTGCGAAATAAGCCCTGCATCACGCAGCCTGCCAGCGCCAGAGAGCCGCCGATGGTGAGAGCCAGCAACACGCGAGGTAAGCGGATGGTGAACCAGATTTGGCGCAGCGCGCTGTCGCCGTGCCAAAGGGCGTCAAGCGGCAGCTTCAGCGCCCCGAAAGTGGTGGCGCAGAGCGTTAACAGCAGCAACAGCGCCAGCAATGAGCACAGAGAACGGAAAATCTGCGGCGTCATCAGGGCAGCTGCTCCGCTTTCTGGCGTAGCTGCTGGATGGCTTCCGGCGTGCGGATGCTGAAGCCCAGCAGCGCCATGTCATCCACCAGTAACACCTGTTTGTGACGGCCTGCCGGGGTTTGTGCGAGACCCGGCAGTTTCCACACTCCCTCTTCGCCGCCCAGGCTTCTTACGCCGTCTTGAGAAATGACGATTAAGTCAGGCTGGCTGACGATCACGCCTTCCTGGGAAAGTGGCTGGTAGCGGTTGAAACCCTGCATAGCATTTTGCAGGCCAGCCGCGCGAATCGCGGTATCGGCCCCCGTTTGCTGTCCCGCAGCCATTGCGCTCATGCCACCATGACTAAGTATAAACAGCACACGTTTGTTGAGCGGCGTGGTTGGCAAGGCGGCCAACTGAGTCTGCATTTGTTGGCGCAGCTTTTCGCCCTCGGCTTCTTTATGCAGCGCAGCGGCAATCACCTGGATCTTTTGATCAATCACCGAAACATCGTTACTGCCAGGAACGGTCACCACGGTCACGCCGTTTTGCGAGACTTGTTTCAGCGCCAAAGAAGGCTGAGCCTGAACGCTGGCGAGCACTGTTGTTGGGCGAGTGGCAAGAATGCCTTCAGCATTCAACTGACGAAGATAGCCGACATCCGGCTTTTTCGTCGCTTCAGGAGGCCACATGCTGGTGCTGTCACGTGCAACGAGGGCGCTTTGCGCCCCCAGTGCATAGACAATCTCCGTCACGTCGCCGCCAAGTGAAACCACTTTTTGTGCCGCTGCACCGGCCAGCAACGGCAGGGCAACCATCAACGCGACGAGAGTTTTCATGCGGCAAGCCCTTTGGCGATCAACGCTTCAACCTGCGCGCGCCATTGTGTTTGCTCTGGCTCGCCTTCAGTGCGCTGGCCATAAAGTTGCGCAATCTGCGTGCCATCGGCGGCGAACAGTTCCAGGCTGGTGACATGCCCGTCAGCCGTAGGTTTACGCGTGATCCAGCTTTCGGCGATGGTGTCTTCGCGCAGGTGCAGGGTAAAGGCGCTGTTGAAGATATTCAGCCAGCCTTTCATTGGCACGATTTTCTCAATCGCTCCGGTGAAAATCTGCACGCAGCCACGGTTGCCGACAAAGACCATGATTTCGTTGGCATCCAGACGGGCGTTTTCCAGCAGGCGGGCAACGGCATCGTTACCCACCAGACAGGCGAGATCGTCGCCAACCAGACGGAAAGCTTGCTGGCGGCTCAGGTTATGGCGTTTGAGCAGGGCAAAGAACTGATGGACGTCAGTCATTGCACGCCATTCGCCATCAAGCGTAGAGCCGTCGACCTCGCTAGCCGTGTTCTGTACTTCAGTTGGTTGCAGCACCAGTGCCGGGTTATCCGCGTGGATAAAACGGGTCAGCACATCCCCCCAGGCCGCCATATCCGTAGCTTCGGTGGTATAGACTTTTAGCAGCGCATCGCCCTGATTATCGAAAAACTGGATGCTTTGGCGCTCGCCGCGCACGTTGGTTTCGCTGATATGGAATACGCTTGCCCACTGATTGAGGAACAAACGCAGATCCAGAGCTCGTGGGTTTAACACCAGCCCGGCGTGTCCGCTCAGGTGCTGGTTTGTGAAACTGCCCACCTGTTCGTGAACAGCGTATTCGTTGCGGCAAATGCACTTCACGTCGCCAACAGCTTCGAGAGCGGCCAGCACATCGCGAACTTCGCCTTTTACTCGCCAGGCATCGTGCCCCACGCGCGCCCAGGTGAGCTCTGCCTCACTGATAGTCATCATGGCAGCAATATCACGGGCATATTTCCCAGGGTTTTCTTCTTTCAGTGCCAGCCAGCGTGTGTAGTGATTCATTCTCTTTTTCCTTCCAGTTCAGGACCCCGGCGAACCGAGGTTGGGTGTGATTACCACTGATAACTCACGAAAATTTTGCCGTTCTGTCCGTCTTGCGGAATGCCTTGCGGCGAGGCGTACTCTTTGTCGAAGGCGTTGCCGAAGACCAGCGTTGTGGTCAGGCCGCTGAGGGATTGCTGGCCTTTATAGCTGACGTAGAAGTCGTTCACGCCATAGCCGGCTTGCGGGCTGGCGCTGATGTTTTTGGTGTCTTCGGCAAAAGTGCCTATCCAGCCCACCGAGAAGCCAGAATGGGCAATTGGCACATCCAGGCGAGACGTCACGGTGTCCGGGTTGATGCTGGTCAGCCAGGCGCCCGTGTCGGTGTCTTTACCGCGGGTACGGTTATAGGCGACATCCAGGCTAAAGAAGTCGGTGGAGTATTTGCTCATCACGTCCCAGCCCCAGATTTTGGCGTCAGGCACGTTGACCGACGTGGTCGTCGCGGCGGCAAAATCGACGGAGGTGGTGATGTAATCTTTGGCGTTGGTATCGAAGTAGCTGGCTTTGAACTCCAGACCGTCGTTAGCCATCAGCAGATCGTCAAAGCGCAGACCGAAACCGTATTCCTGCGTTTCGTTGGTTTCCGGACGCAGGTTTGGGTTTGGCACCCAATAGTTGGTGTAGAAGCTGCCGATGGAGAAGTGCTTCGCATCGTTATACATCTCGCCCATTGTCGGGGCACGGAAGGCCTGGGCGTAAGAGCCGAACAGCATCAACCAGTCTGTCGGGCTAATGGTCAGACCCGCGCGGGAAGACCACTTGTCCGCATCGACATCGTCGTAGCCGTCGCTGCTGCCGCGGTAGTTGTCATAGCGGGTGCCGCCCAGCAGGGTGACGGGCAGGTCGCGCAGGGTTATCTCATCCTGTAACCAGCCAGAGCTGAAATTGATGCTTGCATCCGGGAATCCGGTGGTCACGCCGCCCGGATTTTGCTCCTGGCGATAGTATTCCCCGCCATAGGTCAGCAGGTGGGAAGCGAAGCTGTCACTGAACAGGCGCGTGCGGTTTTCAACCTTACCGCCTTTGGTGGTCTGTTTACGGAATTCACCGGTGTCATCGATGTTTTGCGCGTTGATACGCACTTCAGACCAGTAGGCTTTAACGTCCGCATTGAGCCAGTCGTTGCCTTCTGGCGCAATGTTGTAAGTCAGTTGGGCATCGCGCTGAATGGTAGAGCGATCGGTCAATGGGTTGCTGCTGTCGGATGCCGCAGGCGTTTGCGGATTTTTCGGTTCCTGCGAGGCGTTATTGTAGTAACGCAAAGAGCCACTCAGCTTCTGTGCCGGGTCGATTTTCCAGCTCCCTTTAGCAAGGAAGTTGCTGATGCTTTCGTCGTTAGGCGCGGTAAAACCGTCACTTTGTTTTAAATCACCCCGATCGCGGCTTGACCAGGACACCAGCCCGTCCAGCGTATCGGTTCTGCCAAACGCGCTGGCACCCATGCCAAGACTGTGATCGCCCGTACCGCCGGTACCAAACACGCGGTATCCGCTGTTCTGGCCTGCACTCAGTAAATCGGCGGCATCAACGGTGTCATAAGAAATCACGCCGCCCAGTGCGCCGCTGCCATACAGCAGGGCGGAAGGGCCGCGAACCACTTCGATGCGTTTGATAAGCGCCGGGTCGAGGAAGGTGCTGTTCAGGTGTCCGGTATCGGTGCCCTGGCGAATGCCATCGACCAGCACCAGCACGCCGCGACGGTCATAACCGCGCAGATTAACGTCCTGCCCGTTAGTCCGGCCTGTACCATCAATCGTAAGTCCAGGAACCTGACGCAGCATATCGGCGGCGGAACTGGCGGTTTGCCCTTCCGGGGTATCAGCCTCAATCACGGTGACCATCATCGGCGCTTCAAAAGCGCTACGTTCGTTGCCGGTGGCGGTAACGGTCATTTGTTCAGACGCCGCGAACGCCGGGGAGGCGATAGCGCCGAAAACAGCCAATGCGACCAGCGATGGGCGCAAAGACGCGGAATGCAGGTGTAGCATGCAACTCTCCATAGGAAGTGAAAAGCGCTGGCTGCCTCGGCATTCGGTCCTGGGTGGCTGGCGAAAGGTTGTGTGTTAACGAATTATTTTGTCAGGATTAATTTACCGGCATGAGTCTGGCGCAGCAGGTAATGCTGGCCATCATGTTCGATAATGACGCGGCCTTCCGGGCCCAGCAGCGTTTTGCTGTCTATGCGACGATCGCCAGGCTGTGGCTGCGGTTTGTGATTGAGTGGGCCGCGAGGAACCGAAGTGTCCAGAGATGTCATAATGGTAAAATAGCAATCAAGGTAACAATGATAATCATTATCAACAAATCAAAAGACGCAGCAAGTCCTTTTGTGAAAAATAGGTGAAGGGATCAAAAAATGGAGGTAAACCGTAAAACCTTCACTTCGAGAAGGTTTTTAGTGTTTGCTCCCTCTCCACGTGGGAGAGGGTTGGGGAGAGGGCATCAGACCGCACAGGGGGGGTGTAGGTCGGGTAAGCGAAAGCGCCACCCGACAAAGCAAAACTCAGAAACGACTCTCAACAGCCGCAGCCAGCTTATCCAGCAGAATTTCGCTGTCTTCCCAACTCAGGCACGGATCGGTAATCGACTGGCCGTAAGTCATTGGCTGACCGGCGACGATTTTTTGTGTGCCTTCCCGCAGGAAGCTTTCGGCCATGATCCCGGCAATGGCGGTGGAACCATTGCGAATCTGATCGCAGATGTCATCACACACTTCGAGCTGGCGACGATGCTGTTTCTGGCAATTGCCGTGGCTGAAATCCACCACCAGATGCTCTGGTAAATCGAACTCATGCAGCGTATCGCAGGCCGCAGCCAAATCCGCTGCGTGGTAGTTTGGCTTTTTGCCGCCGCGCATAATGATATGACCGTAAGGGTTGCCGCTGGTCTGGTAAATGGTCATCTGACCGCTCTTATCAGGTGAGAGGAACATGTGGCTGGCACGGGCAGCACGAATCGCGTCAACGGCGATGCGGGTGTTGCCATCCGTGCCGTTTTTGAAGCCAACAGGGCAGGAGAGCGCTGATGCCATTTCACGGTGGATCTGGCTTTCCGTGGTGCGAGCACCGATAGCGCCCCAACTGATGAGATCGGCGATGAACTGACCGGTCACCATATCGAGAAACTCGGTCGCCGTTGGCACGCCCAGCTCGTTGACCTGCAACAGCAGCTTACGTGCCTGCTCGATACCGTGATTCACGCGATAGCTGCCGTTGAGATCGGGATCGGAAATCAGGCCTTTCCAGCCGACAACGGTGCGCGGTTTTTCGAAATAGGTGCGCATGACGATTTCGAGGCGATGCTGGTGTTTTTCACGCAGCGCCTGCAAACAGCGTGCGTAATCCATGGCCGCGTCCAGATCGTGAATCGAGCACGGCCCGACAATCACCAGCAGACGTTTATCTTCGCCATTAAGGATTTTTTCAATACGGCGGCGTGAGGCGGTGACATGGGTTGCGACTTCAGCGGAAACAGGGTGACGCTGCGCCAGTTCAGCAGGCGTTACCAGGCTGTCGATGCGCGCCGAACGCAGTTCATCAGTTTTGTTCATTGGGACTCTCAGAATTGGGTTGCTCTCGCGGCTGAAATGCCGGAAGTGATGCGCATCACGATAAACCAATCTCTGTTTTATTCAAGGCAGAATGTGACGCACATCTTATTACGCAGCAAATCTTACCGCATTTCGCTGCGTTGTACTAGTGTGTTAGTACATGCGGCGGCTGAGACCCATCATGTCGAGGATTTTGGTGGCTATCTCTTCCACCGAATAGTTGGTGCTGTTCAGCCAGGGGATCTGATTTTTGCGATACAGCGCCTCGACTTCCGTGACCTCCATGCGGCACTGGCGCATTGAGGCGTAGCGGCTGTTTTCCCGGCGTTCTTCGCGGATTGCCGCCAGCCGTTCCGGATTGATAGTCAGACCGAAAAGCTTGTGTTGTAACGGCTTCAGCGCGGCGGGCAGGACAAGGTTATCCATATCGTCGGCGATAAACGGATAGTTTGCCGCGCGGATACCAAACTGCATCGCCAGGTACAAACTGGTGGGGGTTTTACCGCAGCGCGACACGCCGAGCAGGATAACCTGGGCCTGATCGAGATTACGCAAAGAAATGCCGTCATCGTGCGCTAACGTGTAGTCAATGGCAGCGATACGGGCGTCATACCTGGTGAGGTTGCCTGGCGTTAAGCCGTGCGTGCGGTGAGCGATAGGCGTGGGGTCCAGTTTGAGTTCTTGCTGAAGAGGGGCAACCAGTGCCTGAACGATGTCCTGACAAAACCCCTCACTTTGCAGAATGATGGTGCGGATTTCAGGCAACACGATGGAATAGAACACCAGAGGGCGCACGCCGCTTTGCTGGTAGATAGCGTCAATTTGCTCTTTAACCGCTTTGGCACGGCTTTCCGTTTCGACAAACGGCAACGTGATGCTGTTGACCGAAACCGGGAATTGCGACATCACGGCGTGGCCCAGCACTTCGGCTGTGATGGCGGTGCCATCAGAAATATAAAATACGTGGCGATCGACAGCATTATCCATTTTGACCATCCGGTTTGTTTAACGTTAATTCGCTGAAGGCTCTATTTATTTTAATCATAACTGAGGATATTTTGTCTCCCTTTAAAAAATGGAACAGTATTTTTATTTTTAATGAAAAGGGCTGTTCATTTTCAGTGAGCGGTCTATAGACCGCCATTTGGTGTGGGAATGCTGATGAATCATGGAGTTATGCTAAAGAGGGAAACTGTCTGAAAAAAGGGAAAAATAATTTGCTTGAACGATTCACCGTTTTTTCAGCCGGGTTAATTATGGCAGGATAAATAACGAAGCCAGGGCTCTTCTGGCATTTTTCTTAATTCATATAAGGAATTATTTCGATGTCCAACAATGGCTCGTCACCGCTGGTGCTTTGGTACAACCAACTCGGCATGAATGATGTAGACAGCGTTGGGGGCAAAAATGCCTCCCTGGGTGAAATGATTACGAATTTGTCCGATTTGGGCGTTAGCGTTCCGAA
Organism: Pantoea sp. sgz302252; assembly: GCF_047713085.1. Taxonomy (NCBI): domain Bacteria; kingdom Pseudomonadati; phylum Pseudomonadota; class Gammaproteobacteria; order Enterobacterales; family Erwiniaceae; genus Pantoea; species Pantoea sp. sgz302252. Next base: position 111,289 of record NZ_JBLFJW010000004.1, on the reverse strand, counting down.
CGGCTTTGCCACTACGGCTGATGCTTTCAATCAGTTCCTCGACCAGAGCGGCGTTAACCAGCGTATTTATCAAGTGCTGGACGAAACCGACATTGACGACGTCACCGCGCTGGCGAAAGCCGGGGCGCAAATTCGTCAGTGGATCATCGATACTCCTTTCCAGCCTGAGCTGGAGAAGGCCATTCATCAGGCTTACGACCAGCTTTCAGCTGACGACGCGGAAGCCTCATTTGCCGTGCGTTCTTCCGCGACGGCCGAAGACATGCCGGATGCTTCCTTCGCGGGCCAGCAGGAAACGTTCCTCAACGTTCAGGGCTACGATGCCGTGCTGGTGGCCGTGAAGCATGTGTTTGCCTCTTTGTTCAACGACCGCGCAATCTCTTATCGCGTGCATCAGGGCTATGACCACCGCGGCGTTGCGCTCTCTGCGGGCGTTCAGCGCATGGTTCGCTCCGATCTCGCCTCTTCCGGCGTGATGTTCTCCATCGATACTGAATCCGGCTTTGATCAGGTGGTGTTTATTACCTCCGCCTTCGGCCTGGGTGAAATGGTGGTGCAGGGCGCGGTGAACCCGGATGAGTTCTATGTGCATAAACCCACGCTTGCCGCCAATCGCCCGTCCATTGTGCGCCGTACCATGGGCTCGAAAAAAATCCGGATGGTGTATGCCCCGACTCAGGAGCATGGCAAGCAAGTCCGAATCGAAGATGTGCCGCAGGCTGACCGCGACCGCTTCTCGTTGACCAACGAAGAAGTGCAGGAACTGGCGAAACAAGCGGTGCAGATTGAAAAACACTACGGTCGTCCGATGGATATCGAATGGGCCAAAGACGGGCATACCGGCAAACTGTTTATCGTACAGGCTCGCCCGGAAACCGTGCGCTCGCGTGGGCAGGTGATGGAGCGTTATACCCTTCACGCTCACGGGAAAATCATCGCTGAAGGCCGTGCTATCGGGCATCGCATTGGTGCGGGCCCGGTGAAAGTGATTCACGACATCAGCGAAATGAACCGCATTCAGCCGGGTGACGTACTGGTCACCGACATGACCGACCCGGACTGGGAACCGATCATGAAAAAAGCCGCCGCCATTGTCACCAACCGTGGCGGGCGCACCTGTCATGCGGCGATTATCGCCCGTGAACTGGGCATTCCAGCGGTGGTGGGTTGCGGCGATGCAACCGAACGCATGAAGGATGATGAGAAGGTTACCGTCTCCTGTGCGGAAGGCGATACCGGCTATGTTTACGCCGATATGCTCGACTTCAGTGTGAAGAGCTCCAGCGTCGATACCATGCCGGATCTGCCGCTGAAAATCATGATGAACGTCGGTAACCCGGATCGTGCGTTTGACTTCGCCTGCCTGCCCAACGAAGGCGTGGGGCTGGCGCGTCTGGAGTTCATCATCAACCGTATGATTGGCGTGCACCCGCGTGCGCTGCTGGAGTTCGACGATCAGGACGCGAAGCTGCAGGCCGAAATCCGCGAGATGATGAAAGGCTACGATTCGCCGAAAGAGTTCTATGTGGGTCGTCTGACAGAAGGCATCGCGACGCTGGGCGCGGCGTTTTATCCGAAGCGCGTGATTGTGCGTCTGTCCGATTTCAAATCTAACGAATACGCCAATCTGGTGGGCGGCGAGCGTTACGAACCGGAAGAAGAAAACCCAATGCTGGGCTTCCGTGGGGCAGGCCGTTACGTATCGGAAAGCTTCCGTGATTGCTTCGCGCTGGAGTGCGATGCCGTCAAACGCGTGCGTAATGAGATGGGGCTGACCAACGTGGAAATCATGATCCCGTTCGTGCGTACCGTTGACCAGGCGAAAGCGGTGGTGGACGAACTGGCGCGCCAGGGGCTGAAGCGCGGTGAGAACGGGCTGAAGATCATCATGATGTGTGAAATTCCGTCCAATGCGTTGCTGGCCGAGCAGTTCCTCGAACACTTTGACGGCTTCTCGATTGGGTCGAACGACATGACGCAGCTGGCTCTGGGTCTGGATCGTGACTCCGGCGTGGTCTCTGAGCTGTTTGATGAGCGCAACGAAGCCGTGAAAGCGCTGCTGTCGATGTCGATTCGCGCGGCCAAGAAGCAGGGCAAATATGTCGGCATCTGCGGCCAGGGGCCATCGGATCACGAAGACTTTGCCGCGTGGCTGATGGAAGAAGGCATTGATAGCCTTTCGCTTAACCCGGACACCGTCGTACAGACGTGGCTCAGCCTGGCTGAACTGAAAAAATAATCGCCTCTCTCTCCCCGGCCTCCCCGGCACTGTCCGGGGATTTTTTTATCCCGCGTTCAACGCCTTGCGGCGGATCACACTCCTGGCAAAAAACAAAAAATCATAAAACCGCTGGTCAATTCTGCAATTGTCGGTCTGCGGTGCCTTTCCAATACTGAGTGCCTTAGCCTTTCCTTTCACGCACTCAGGAGTCAAAGATGACCGCTCTCTACAAAGATGCGCAGCGTCCCGTTGCCGACCGTGTTGCCGATTTACTGGCGCGAATGACGCCGGAAGAAAAATTTGCCCAGATGCATGCTTATTGGCTGGTGCTCAGCGTTCAGGGCGACCACCGCGAGCGTTCGGATATGAGCGATGAGTTTGCCGGTGTGTCTGAACAGGCCTCTTTAAACGAACGACTTAAGCTCGGAGTGGGGCAAATCACGCGCCCGCTTGGGACGCACATTGTGGATGCCAGAACGGGCGTAAGGGCGGCGAATCGCCTGCAAAAAATGCTGGTGGAAGAAACCCGACTCGGCATCCCCGCGCTGTTTCATGAAGAGTGCCTGGTGGGCTTGCTCTGCAAAGACGCCACGCTGTTTCCTTCCTCGCTAAACTACGGCTCAACCTGGGACCCGGAGCTGGTTCGTCATGCAGCAGAATGTATCGGTCAGGAAGCCCGTTCGACGGGGTGCCATCAGGGATTAGCGCCGGTTCTGGATGTCTCCCGCGATGTTCGCTGGGGGCGCACAGAGGAAACGTTTGGCGAAGATCCGTGGTTAGTCGGCGTGATGGCCTGTGCTTATGTTGAGGGATTGCAGGGCAAAAAGCGTGATGTGCTGGCAACCCTAAAACACTATGTAGGGCATTCTTTTAGCGAAGGTGCGCGCAATCATGCCCCGGTGCACCTGGGCTTTTGTGAACTCAATGACACGTTCCTGCTGCCCTTCGAAATGGCCGTCAAGCTGGCGAATGCCGGTTCCGTTATGCCTGCTTATCACGATATCGACAATCAGCCAGGGCACAGCGACCCCTTCCTGTTAACCGACATTCTGCGTGAAAAATGGGGATTCGACGGCATTGTGGTCGCTGATTATGGCGGCGTGAGCCTGTTGCATCAGCATCACGGCGTTTCTCACGATGCGGCTGAATCTGCGGCGCTGGCGTTTAATGCCGGGCTGGATGTCGAATTGCCCAAGGATGACTGTGCTCGTCATCTGGCGCAAGCCGTGGAGCGAGGGCTTATCTCGATGCAGAAAGTCGACGAAATTGTGGCTCGCACGCTCACCGAAAAATTCCGCCTCGGTCTGTTCGAACAGCCTTATGCGGACGAAAACGGCATTGAGTTGCAAAGCGCTACGACCCGTCAGGCAGCACGCGATGTGGCAACTCGCTCGATCACACTGCTGGAAAATAACGGGGTGTTACCGTTGGCAGGAAAACCCCGTGTTGCGGTGATTGGCCCGACGGCTGACGACCCGTTAGCGCTGCTTAGCGGTTACAGCTTCCCGGTGCATCTCATCATCAGCGATATGCTGGAAGAGACTTCTCAGGCCACTACGCCGCTCAACGCGCTGCGCCAGTGCCTGGGTGAACAGCATATTCGCTACGCCAAAGGCTGCCATATTATTGAAAAGCGTATGGCAGGAGCGCCAGTATTTCCGGGCGACAGCAGCGGCAAGCCGATGCAGCACTCCCCCGTTTCTTTCGATACTTCGCTGATCCCTGAAGCCGTTCGCATCGCGCAGGAAAGCGACGTGGTGGTGGCCTGCGTGGGCGATCTGGCTGGATTATTCCAGAGTGGAACGGTGGGCGAAGGGTCTGATACCGATTCGCTGGAATTACCCGGCGTGCAGCAACAGTTGCTCGAAGCGTTAGTGGCAACAGGGAAACAGGTGATTGTGGTGATGACCGGCGGGCGGCCTTATCACCTGCAAGGGCTGGAAGACAAAGTGGCTGCCCTGCTGATGGCCTGGGCGCCAGGCCAGGAGGGCGGCTGGGCGATAGCCGACGTGCTGACAGGACGAGCGGAGCCTCAGGGAAGATTAGTGGTCAGCGTGCCGAAAAGCGCCGGGGCAATGCCGTATTACTACAACCACAAACTGAAAAGTGGCGGAACGCCTTTCGCCTTCCACTTCGGCAGCCGCTATCCGTTTGGTTATGGTAAAGGCTGGGCGCAATTCAGCTTCGGTCAGCCTGAATTGCTGACATCCGAAGTGACGCCGGAAGGGGAAATTTCAGTGCGTATCGCTATCACCAACAAGGGCGAACGCCACGGCAGCGAAGTGCTGCAACTTTATGTGCGCGACAAAGTGGCCTCCATGGTGCGGCCGGTCAAAGAGCTGAAAGCCTTTCAACGTGTGTCACTGGCTGCGGGGGAATCGGCGAGCCTGACCTTTACGGTGCCTGTCGATATGCTCAATTTCACCGCGCGAAATGGGAAGCGAATTGTCGAACCCGGCGAGTTTGAGTTGATGATTGGCACTTCATCCACGGATATTCATGGCACGCTGACGGCAACAGTGAGCGGTGAAACGCGGGTTTTACCCGAAAATTGGCGCATGATGAGCCGATGTGATGTGAAACGCGGATAAAAAAAGGCCCATCGTGGGAGATGGGCAAAGACTACACACAGCAATTCGTTGTTTCACTCAGGGGATTTCCATGCTTATAAATCAAGGTGTTGATTTATAACCTTGGGCTAATAGTAGGCATGGAGAATTTTTGCGTCGATCAGATTGGTCTTAATAGTTAAAAAGAGGTAAAGAATTTGCGACGCGAAAGAGGGTGATTCAGGGAGTGAGAAGCGCTGAGTGTGGCCGAAAAGACTTTAATGATTAGCATTGCTTAAGTATTCGGCCCGGAAAAGTGACTATTTCCGGGCCGAAATTATTTAGTTATCAAGCTTTTGATGGCTGGCTTCGAGCTCTTCCAGCTCCTCAAGCACTTCATCCTGGTCTTCAGACGGTGGCGGAATTTCACGAACCCAGGCATCAAACAGACGCCAGGTCACCGCGAGCAGCACCGGCCCAATAAACAGCCCGATCATCCCAAAGGCAATTAAGCCGCCGATAACGCCGGTCAGAATAAGCACCATCGGCAAATCGGCGCCCATGCGAATCAGCATCGGGCGGATGAAGTTATCCATCGTACCCACCACGCAGCTCCAGACCAGCAGCACGGTGCCCCAGGTGGTATCACCCGTCCAGTAGAGCCAGATGATGGAAGGGATCAGCACAATCAGTGGGCCAAGCTGAACCAGGCAGGAGAAGATCATCACCACGGTCAGCAGCGTGGCGTAAGGCACACCGCTGATAGCAAGACCGATACCGCCCAACACCGCCTGAACCAGCGCGGTAACCACGACACCAAGCGCAACAGCACGAATAGCCTGACCCGCCAGCAGCACCGCAGCATCACCGCGTTTAGAGGCAAGTCGTGTGGCAAAGTAGCGCACACCAAATGCCACTTTTTCACCCTGCCAGTAAAGCAGGGCGCTGAACAACAGCATCAAGGCGCAGTGCATCATAAAGCGACCGATATGCGCCGCCTGACCGACAAACCAGGTGGTGGTGGTGCCGATATAAGGACGCACTTTCGCCATGATGGCGGTGCCGCCCATATCCAGCAGGCTATGCCAGCCTGAATAGAGCTTCGCACCGACAAACGGAATGCTGTTCAGCCAGCCGAGATCCGGTGGCGTCAGGTTGCCGGAAGTGACCGCATGAACCAGCGGCGTGCTGCCATCCACCAGGCTGTTAACCAACAGCGCAATCGGGATAACGAACAGCAAAAACAGCAGCAGCGTCATCACTAATACCGCCAGAGAGCGGCGACCAAACAGCAGGCGCTGGAGCTTAATCAGAACAGGCCAGGTGGCAATCACCACCATCGCGGCCCAGGCAAAGCCAAGAATGAAGGGCTGGACTATCCACAGACAGGCCACAATCATGAGGCTTAAAAACAATACCGACAGCAGGATCTGCGGTATATCACGGGGCCGATGAACGGTTGTCATACAGTTTGTACCTTTAAAAAGCACCCAAAATGGGTACGGGAGATAAATCCATTTACTGATAATAATATCAACAATTTCGGGATCATGATCGCTGCAAAATCCAATAAGCGTATAAGGAAAAAATGTGATACAACGAAGGAGCAATACGCAAACGATAAAACAGACCTAACACCACCATCCACAACTTAGTCAGGCAGGGTCGAGCGTCATGATCCCACAAATTTCTCAGGCACCCGGCGTCGTTCAGCTGGTGCTGAATTTTTTGCAGGCACTAGAGCTTCAAGGTTTTACCGGCGATACCGCCACCCGTTACGCCGACAGGCTGACGATGGCAACGGATAACAGTATTTATCAGCTCCTTCCCGATGCCGTGGTTTTTCCCCGTTCTACTGCTGATGTCGCGCTGCTGTCACGCATCGCCGACGAAGAGCGTTTCCGCTCTCTGGTCTTTACCCCACGCGGCGGCGGGACAGGCACCAACGGTCAGTCCCTGAATCAGGGCATCGTTATCGATCTTTCCCGCTACATGAACCGCATCATTGAAATCAACCCGGAAGAGGGTTGGGTGCGCGTCGAAGCCGGGGTCATCAAAGATCAGCTTAATCAGTTTCTCAAACCTTATGGCTATTTCTTTGCACCGGAGCTCTCAACGAGCAACCGTGCCACGCTCGGCGGCATGATTAATACCGACGCTTCCGGCCAGGGTTCGCTGGTGTACGGTAAAACGTCTGACCACGTGTTGGGCGTTCGTGCTGTCCTGCTGGGCGGCGATATTCTGGATACTCAGCCGGTTCCGGTACTGCTGGCAGAAACGCTCGCCAAAGAGCAGTCCGCCAGCGGGCGCATTTACCGCACCGTGTATGAACGCTGCAAAGAAAACCGTCAGCTGATTATCGACAAATTCCCCAAACTCAACCGTTTCCTGACGGGCTACGATCTGCGCCATGTCTTTAATGATGAGATGAGCGAGTTCGATTTAACCCGCATTTTGACCGGTTCAGAAGGCACGCTGGCGTTTATTACCGAGGCGCGGCTGGATATCACCCGCCTGCCAAAAGTTCGCCGTCTGGTGAATGTGAAGTACGATTCGTTCGATTCAGCGCTGCGCAATGCCCCGTTCATGGTGGATGCGCGGGCGTTGTCGGTCGAGACCGTCGATTCAAAAGTGCTGAATCTGGCGCGGGAAGATATCGTCTGGCATTCGGTGAGCGAGCTGATCACCGACGTGCCCGATAAAGAGATGCTGGGCCTCAACATCGTCGAATTTGCCGGGGATGATGAGGCGCTGATCGAAAGCCAGGTCAGCGCACTGTGTGAACGTCTGGATGCGCTGATAGCGGCGGCTGAAGGCGGCGTGATTGGCTGGCAGCTTTGCAATGAGCTTGACGATATCGAACGAATCTACGCGATGCGTAAAAAAGCGGTGGGATTGTTGGGCAATGCCAAAGGGGCCGCCAAACCGATTCCGTTTGCTGAAGATACCTGCGTGCCGCCTGAACATCTGGCGGATTATATTGCTGAGTTTCGCGCCTTGCTGGACGGTCACGGTCTGAGCTACGGCATGTTCGGCCATGTGGACGCCGGTGTGCTGCACGTTCGTCCTGCACTGGATATGTGCGACCCGCAACAAGAGATCCTGATGAAGCAGATCTCGGATGATGTGGTGGCGTTAACAGCCAAATACGGCGGTTTGCTGTGGGGCGAACACGGTAAGGGCTTCCGTGCTGAATACAGCCCGGCGTTCTTTGGCGAAACGTTGTATGGCGAACTACGCAAAGTGAAAGCAGCGTTCGACCCGAATAACCGTCTGAACCCGGGGAAAATCTGCGCGCCAGAGGGCATTGACGATCCGATGATGAAAGTCGATGCGGCAAAGCGAGGCACCTTCGACAGACAAATTCCCATTGCGGTGCGTTCATCCTGGCGCGGCGCGATGGAGTGCAACGGCAACGGCCTGTGCTTTAACTTCGATGTGAACAGCCCGATGTGTCCGTCGATGAAAATCACCAGCAACCGCATGCACTCGCCGAAAGGCCGCGCCACGCTGACGCGTGAGTGGCTGCGTTTGTTGGCCGATCGCGGCGTTGACCCGCTCAAGCTTGAGAAAGAGCTGCCGGAAAAACGCGGCAGCCTGCGCTCCTTGATCGAACGGACCCGCAATACCTGGCATGCCAGCAAAGGCGAGTATGATTTTTCTCACGAAGTGAAAGAGGCGATGTCCGGCTGTCTGGCCTGTAAAGCTTGCTCGACGCAGTGCCCCATCAAGATTGATGTGCCGGAGTTCCGTTCGCGTTTCTTGCAGCTCTACCACACTCGCTATCTGCGACCGCTGCGCGATCATGTTGTCGCCACGGTGGAAAATTATGCCCCGCTGATGGCGCGAGCGCCGAAAACCTTCAACTTCTTCATCAGCCAGCCGTGGGTGAAAAGCCTGTCGAAAAAACACATCGGGATGATCGACTTGCCGCTGCTTTCCGTGCCGTCACTGCAACAGCAGATGGTGGGGCACCGCTCGGCGAACCTGACCCTGGAGCAGCTTGAAGCGCTGTCACCAGAGCAGAAAGCGAAAACGGTGCTGGTGGTACAGGATCCTTTTACCAGCTATTACGATGCACAAGTGGTGGCGGATTTTGTCCGTCTGGTTGAACGTGTGGGCTACCAGCCTGTGGTGCTGCCCTTCTCGCCAAACGGCAAAGCGCAGCACATTAAAGGTTTCCTCGCGCGCTTCGCCAAAACAGCGCAAAAGACGGCAGATTTCCTGAACCGAATTGCAGAGCTTGGCATGCCAATGGTCGGTGTCGACCCGGCGCTGGTGCTGTGTTACCGCGATGAGTACAAGCAGACGTTGGCGGATAAACGCGGTGATTTCCAGGTGCAACTGGTTCACGAATGGTTGCCAAAAGCGCTGGAAAATAGCGACCTGCCTGAGGTCAGCGGCGAATCCTGGTACCTCTTCGGTCACTGTACAGAAGTCACGGCGCTGCCGATGGCACCGAAACAGTGGGCGGCTATCTTTGCCCGCTTTGGGGCGAAACTGGAAAGCGTCAACGTTGGCTGCTGTGGAATGGCAGGGACGTATGGGCACGAAGTCCAGAACCATGAAAACTCGCTCGGCATCTATGCACTTTCCTGGCAGCAGGCGATGCAGCGTTTGCCACGTAATCGCTGCCTGGCGACAGGTTACTCCTGCCGCAGCCAGGTGAAGCGCGTAGAAGGCAGCGGCGTGCGCCATCCGCTACAGGCATTACTGGAGATTATGGGATGATCTGGAAACGTACCGCCACGCTCGATGGCCTGAATGCCATGAGCGAAGGCAATATGGTCGGGCTGCTCGATATTCGCTTCGAGCATATTGGCGAAGACAGTCTGGAAGCCTCCATGCCGGTCGACAGCCGCACGCATCAGCCATTTGGCCTGTTACATGGCGGTGCTTCAGTGGTGCTGGCAGAAACTCTGGGTTCAGTGGCGGGGTATCTCTGCACACAGGGCGATGAGAAAGTGGTAGGTGTGGAAGTGAACGCCAATCACCTGCGCTCTGTACGAGATGGACGAGTGCGCGGTGTCTGCAAGGCATTGCATGCCGGACGCAGGCATCAGGTGTGGCAAATTGAGATCTTCGATGAGCACGGTAAATTGTGCTGCACCTCTCGTCTGACAACGGCCGTGGTGTAGGGCAATGTTGAGATAAATTGAACAACGAGGATTCTGAAAAAGCACCGCGCTACGGTGCTTTTCTTCATTATTTCTGACGATTTGTCTTAATAAACAGCATGACCAAAATCAATAATCATTAGCAGTGTAATTATTCGTCATTAAATATCAGACATTTCTCGTTTTATCAATGAGCACTTAAGGTGAGCTTCAGATTAATTCACTATCTTTTTTTAAACGAATGTAGCATCCTGCCTCCAGGCAGTTAACCTTGCCACAACGACACCTGCTTTTATCTCTTATATGGACTCAGTTTATCGGGAGATTTTTGGCGTTTGGCTCAGAACTCTGTTTTTTGAGCAACGTGAAAATTTGTTCTGTATCGCCTAAAGATTGATGATTTCCTTCGTTTTTTCCTTATGCGCTACTGGTTCACATGCTTACAGGAATTAACGATGGCAAAAGCCTTCGACACAACGCTGCTGCACCCCCGTAACTGGCTCACCTGGTTTGGTTTAGGCGTGCTCTGGCTGATCGTACAACTCCCTTATCCGCTGCTGTATATCATTGGCTCTTCTCTGGGTCGTGCCTCACGCCCCTTTTTGAAAAGAAGGGAAAAGATAGCGTCAAGAAATATATCGCTCTGTTTCCCTGACATGAATGCGCAAGCGAAAGAGAAATTAATCGAGCAGAATTTTATTTCTTTAGGAATGGGATTAATTGAAACGGGAATGGCCTGGTTCTGGAGCGATGCCCGGGTTAAAAAATGGTTTGATGTAGAAGGCTATGCCAATCTCACTCGCGCGCTGGAAGATAAAAAAGGCGTGATGGTGGTGGGGGTGCATTTTATGTCGCTTGAATTGGGTGGCCGTGCGATGGGATTGTGCCGTCCGATGATGGCAACCTACCGTCCGCATAACAGCAAAATGATGGAATGGGTGCAAACCAAAGGTCGCCTTCGTTCCAATAAAGCCATGATTGATCGTCGCAATTTGCGCGGGCTGGTGAGCGCGCTGAAAGACGGCGAAGCGGTGTGGTTTGCTCCGGATCAGGATTACGGCCCGAAAGGCAGTACTTTTGCGCCGTTCTTCTCGGTTCCTGAGGCGGCGACGACCAACGGTACCTACGTGCTTTCGCGCCTCTCCGGTGCCGATCTGCTGAGCATTACCATGGTGCGTAAAGCCAATAACCGTGGTTACAGTCTGCACATCAGCGAACTGATGACCGATTACCCGATTGAAGACGAGTTCAAGGCCGCAAGCTACATGAACAAGGTGATTGAGAAAGAGATCCTGCGCGCGCCAGAACAGTATCTGTGGGTGCACCGGCGCTTTAAGACTCGTCCGGCTGGCCAGTCCTCGCTTTATTGATCTGACTGTTTTACCGAAAGCCCTGCGCGTCTGTCCTGACCGCAGGGCTTTTTTGTTGGCTGAACCTGCGTAAACCCTATCTCATAAATAGATATTTTCTATACATCTTTTAAAAACCGCCGAATTTGCGGGTCGCTCACGATAAAGCCATTATTTTTCAAAGCATTGAACAATTAAATCGATGGCAACGCTCTCCGCGCACAGGGTCTATGCTTAGTGAAAGCCCCCAAAAAGGGTGATTCCGGGGAAAGCCCCTGCAGGCAAGGGGTTGAAGTGATAATCATTATCACTACCATAGCGGTATGCCCTGGTGGCTTCAACTCATAAGGTGAACCTATGGAATTGCAATCAGAAACCTTCAATCCTGCCGATTTTGCCTGGCGTGGTATCAGCATGACGCCAGAAGCCGCCGCGCATGTGCGCGAGCTTGCGGCAAAGCAAAATGTGCAGGGGATCAGGCTTGGGATCAAAACCTCCGGCTGCGCAGGTTTTGCCTACGTGCTGGACACTGTCACGGAACCGAAAGCCGACGATCTGCTGTTTGAATCGGATGGCGCGAAATTGTGGGTGCCTTTGCAGGCCATGCCCTTTATTGACGGTACCGAAGTCGATTATGTGCGTGAAGGCTTAAACCAGATCTTTAAGTTCCATAACCCGAAAGCACAGCATGAATGCGGCTGTGGTGAAAGTTTTGGGGTGCAGGCGGAGTAACCATGTCACGTAATATTGAAGCAACTGACGATGTCAAAACCTGGACCGGTGGGCAACTGAACTATAAAGAAGGCTTTTTCACCCACCTGCAAACCGATGAGCTGGCGAAAGGGATCAGCGAGGACGTCGTGCGCGCTATCTCGGCGAAACGTAACGAGCCTGAGTGGATGCTCGAATTTCGTTTAAACGCTTACCGTGCGTGGCTTGAGATGGAAGAACCTCACTGGCTGAAAGCGCATTACGACAAACTGAATTATCAGGACTACAGCTACTATTCCGCGCCATCTTGCGGCAATTGCGATGAAACTTGTGCCTCAGAGCCCGGTGCCGTGCAGCAGACGGGCGCTAATGCGTTTCTCAATGAAGAAGTTGAGGCCGCGTTTAATCAGCTTGGTGTGCCTGTTCGAGAAGGCCGTGAGGTTGCCGTCGACGCGATTTTCGATTCCGTATCCGTGGCGACGACCTACCGTGAAAAACTGGCGGAGCAGGGGATCATCTTCTGCTCGTTCGGTGAAGCCATTCATGATCATCCTGAACTGGTACAGAAATACCTCGGCACTGTGGTGCCCGGCAACGACAACTTCTTCGCGGCCCTGAACGCGGCGGTGGCTTCCGATGGCACCTTTATTTATGTGCCAAAAGGCGTGCGCTGCCCGATGGAACTGTCGACTTATTTCCGTATCAACGCAGAGAAAACCGGCCAGTTTGAACGCACCATTTTAGTGGCCGATGAAGACAGCTATGTCAGCTACATCGAAGGGTGTTCTGCGCCGGTGCGAGACAGCTACCAGCTTCACGCTGCGGTGGTCGAAGTCATCATCCATAAAAACGCGGAAGTGAAATATTCCACGGTGCAGAACTGGTTCCCGGGCGACAACAACACTGGCGGCATCCTGAACTTCGTGACCAAGCGTGCGCTGTGCGAAGGTGAAAACAGCAAGATGTCGTGGACGCAGTCCGAAACAGGCTCAGCCATTACCTGGAAATACCCGAGCTGCATTTTGCGCGGTGATAACTCCATCGGTGAGTTTTTCTCTGTCGCGCTGACCAGCGGGCACCAGCAGGCCGACACGGGCACCAAAATGATCCACATCGGCAAGAACACCAAATCGACCATTATCTCGAAAGGGATCTCCGCCGGGCACAGCCAGAACAGTTACCGCGGCTTGGTGAAAATCATGCCGACAGCGACCAATGCACGAAACTTTACCCAGTGCGATTCGATGCTGATTGGGCCAGACAGCGGGGCGCATACCTTCCCGTACGTCGAGTGTCGTAACAACACGGCTCAGCTGGAGCATGAGGCTACCACTTCGCGCATTGGTGAAGATCAGCTGTTTTACTGCCTGCAGCGCGGGATCAGTGAAGATGACGCTATCTCGATGATCGTCAATGGTTTCTGTAAGGACGTTTTCTCTGAGCTGCCGCTGGAATTTGCCGTTGAAGCGCAAAAACTGCTGGCTATCAGCCTCGAACACAGCGTCGGTTAAGGATTAAGGGACACACATGTTAAGCATTAAAGATTTGCAGGTTGCGGTAGAAGACAAAGAAATCCTGCGTGGCTTGAGCCTGGACGTTCGCCCGGGTGAAGTGCATGCCATTATGGGGCCGAACGGCTCCGGGAAAAGCACGCTTTCCGCCACTTTAGCGGGTCGTGAAGATTATGAGGTCACCGGCGGCAGCGTCGAGTTTAAAGGTAAAGACTTGCTCGAACTCGCGCCGGAAGACCGCGCGGGCGAAGGCATCTTTATGGCATTCCAGTATCCGGTGGAAATTCCCGGTGTCAGCAATCAGTTCTTCCTGCAAACGGCTCTGAATGCTGTGCGCCAGTATCGTGGGCAGTCCACGCTCGACCGCTTTGATTTTCAGGATCTGATGGAAGAGAAAATCAAACTGCTGAAAATGCCGGAAGATTTGCTGACCCGTTCCGTAAACGTGGGCTTCTCCGGCGGTGAGAAAAAGCGTAATGACATTCTGCAAATGGCGGTGCTGGAGCCGGAACTGTGCATTCTGGATGAGTCAGATTCAGGGCTGGACATCGACGCACTGAAAATTGTCTCTGAGGGCGTCAATGCCCTGCGTGACGGCAAACGTTCTTTTATCATCGTCACGCACTATCAGCGCATTCTCGACTACATCAAGCCGGATTATGTCCACGTGCTGTATCAGGGCCGTATTGTGAAATCCGGTGATTTTACGCTGGTGAAACAACTCGAGGAGCAAGGCTATGGCTGGCTTACCGAACAGCAGTAACGCGCTGCAACAGTGGCATCATCTGTTCGAGGCTCAGGGCAGGGAGCGCACGCCGCAGGCTGAGCAGCATTTGCAACAGATGTTGCGCCTCGGGTTGCCAACGCGTAAGCACGAGAACTGGAAATACACGCCGCTGGACGGGTTGCTGAATAACCGCTTTGTCAGCACTGAGTCGGCGTTGACGACCGCACAGCGTGATGCGCTGGCATTGCCTGTCGAGGCGTTACGGCTGGTCTTTGTGAACGATCAGTATAGCGCTGAGCTGAGCGATGAACTGGCTGGCAGCGCTTTCCAGATTACAGTTGATAATGCCCGTGAGAGCTTGCCTGCGGCGGTGCAGCCTGAAGTCTTTCTGCATCTGACGGAAAGCCTTGCGCAGACTGTGACTCACATTAAGGTGGCGCGAAATCAGCGTCCTGCAAAGCCACTGCTGCTGATGCATATCACTCAAGGGCTGGACGGCGAGGAGATGAATACCGCGCATTATCGCCACCATCTTGAACTGGAAACGGGCGCTGAAGCGACGGTCATCGAACATTTTGTCAGCCTGAACGAAACGCGCCATTTCACCGGTTCACGCCTGACCATGCAGGTTGCAGCAGGCGCTCACCTGCAACACATCAAACTCGCGTTTGAGAACCCGCAGAGTTACCACTTCGCGCACAACGATATTCTGTTAGGCCAGGATGCCAGTGCGCACAGCCACAGCTTCCTGCTTGGCGGTGCGGTGCTGCGTCACAACACCAGCACTCAGTTGAATGGTGAAAACACCACGCTACGGATCAACAGCCTTGCGATGCCGGTGAAAAGTGAAGTCTGCGACACGCGCACCTGGCTTGAGCACAACAAAGGCTACTGCAACAGCCGCCAGCTGCATAAAACGATCGTCAACGACAAAGGTCGGGCGGTGTTTAATGGCCTGATTAACGTGGCGCAGCACGCCATTAAAACGGACGGGCAGATGACCAACAACAATCTGCTGTTAGGGCGCTTGTCGGAAGTGGACACCAAACCGCAGCTTGAAATCTACGCGGACGACGTGAAATGCAGCCATGGGGCAACCATTGGTCGTATTGATGACGAACAGCTGTTCTATCTGCGTTCACGCGGCATACACCAGCAGGCCGCGCAGCAGATGATCATTTACGCCTTTGCCGCCGAACTCACGGAAGCGATCAGCGATAAAGTGATCAGACATCAGATTCTGGCTCGTATCGGTCAGCGTTTGCCGGGAGGAAGCGAATGACATTTTCCCTTGAACAGGTCAGGGCTGATTTCCCTGTGCTTGCCCGTGAGGTCAATGGGCAACCGCTGGCGTATCTCGACAGTGCCGCCAGCGCGCAGAAACCCAATGCCGTGATTGACGCCGAAGCCGAGTTTTATCGCCACGGCTATGCCGCTGTGCATCGCGGCATTCACACCTTAAGCGCGGAAGCGACCACGCGCATGGAGCAAGTGCGCCAGCAGGCCGCCACGTTTTTGAATGCTGCGTCGCCGGAAGAGTTAGTGTTCGTGCGTGGCACCACTGAAGGGATCAACCTTGTCGCCAACAGCTGGGGCAACAGCAACGTCGGTAAGGGCGATAACATCATCATTAGCCAGATGGAGCACCATGCGAATATCGTGCCCTGGCAGATGCTCTGCGCGCGTGTAGGGGCAGAGTTGCGTGTTATCCCACTGAATCAGGACGGCACGCTTCAGCTTGATGCGGTGCCTGCGTTGTTTGACGAGAACACTAAACTGCTCGCCATCACTCAGGTTTCGAACGTCTTAGGAACAGAGAATCCGGTAAAAGCACTGGTTTCACTCGCCCATCAGCACGGAGCGAAAGCTTTGATAGATGGTGCGCAGGCGGTGATGCATCACGCGGTGGATGTGCAGAGTCTGGATTGTGATTTTTACGTTTTCTCCGGCCATAAACTGTACGGGCCAACCGGTATCGGCGTGCTGTATGTGAAAGAGGACATTTTGCAGGAGATGCCACCGTGGGAAGGGGGCGGCTCAATGATCGCTACCGTCAGCCTGACGGAAGGCACCACCTGGGCGAAAGCGCCGTGGCGGTTCGAGGCGGGGACGCCGAATACGGGCGGGATTATTGCGCTGGGTGCTGCCCTGGATTATGTTAGCAATCTTGGGCTGGAGCATATTGCCGATTACGAACAAACGCTAATGCACTATGCCATGGTGGAACTCGCCAGCGTGCCAGACATCGTTTTGTATGGCCCACAAACGCGTCTGGGCGTGGTCGCTTTTAATCTGGGTAAACATCATGCGTATGACGTTGGCAGCTTCCTCGATAACTATGGCATCGCTGTCCGCACCGGGCACCACTGCGCCATGCCGCTGATGGCGTTTTATAACGTGCCAGCCATGTGCCGTGCTTCATTGGCGATGTACAACACGGTTGAAGAAGTGGACCGTCTGGTGGCTGGATTAAAGCGTATTCACCGCCTGCTGGGCTAACAGGGAGCAAACATGGCCGACTTGCCGGACAAAGACAAACTGTTGCGCAACTTCGCCCGTTGCGCCAACTGGGAAGAGAAATACCTCTACATCATCGAGCTGGGGCAGCGATTAACGCCGCTCAGTCCGGAGGCGCACACGGCGGACAACATTATTCAGGGCTGCCAGAGTCAGGTCTGGATAGTGATGCAGCGCAATGAAGAAGGGCGTATTACCTTGCAGGGCGATAGCGATGCGGCGATTGTTAAGGGGCTGATTGCTATCGTGTTTATCCTCTATCACCAGATGACCGCTCAGGACATTCTGGCGTTTGATGTGCACCCGTGGTTTGAGCAAATGGCGCTGACTCAACATCTCACGCCCTCGCGCTCGCAGGGGCTCGAAGCCATGATCCGTGCAATTCGCACGCAGGCTCTCAGTTTTAGCTAAACTAAAAGTATAGCTTTCATTCTGTTACGCGAGGTGGGGATGCCGCCTCGCTGGTTGTTCAGCTTTCTGGCGTCAGTCAGTGACTAAAAGGGAAACTCAGTATGAAACGCGCGTTTCTTGTTACTCTTCTGCTGTTAGGTGCTCTTGGCGCGTCTCAGGCCGCCAGAGCGGTTGAATACACCTTGCCGTCCGACGGTAGCCGCCTGGTCGGGCAGAATCAGACTTACACGGTGCAGGGGGGCGATAACAACCTGCAAACTATCGCGCGACGCTTTGATACCGCCGCGATGATCCTGCTTGAAGCCAATAATACGATTGCGCCTGTGCCACAGCCTGGCACGCAGGTGGTTATTCCGCTGCAACTGCTGCTGCCTGATGTGCCGCGTGAAGGGATTGTGGTGAATCTGGCGGAACTGAGGCTTTACTATTTCCCACCAGATGGGAAGAGCGTGCAGGTTTACCCGCTGGGTATTGGTCAGTTAGGGCTGGAAACGCCAGAGATGACGACACGTGTGGGGCAAAAAATCCCTAACCCAACGTGGACGCCAACGGCCGGGATACGTCAGCGTTCGCTGGAAAAAGGTGTCACGCTGCCGCCGGTCGTGCCCGCAGGGCCGAATAATCCTTTAGGGCGCTTTGCGCTGCGCCTGGCGTACGGGAACGGCGAGTATTTGATTCACGGTACCAATGCGCAAGGTAGCGTTGGGCTGCGAGTCAGCTCGGGCTGTATGCGAATGTTTGCCGATGATATCAAAGCACTGTTTGCGCAAGTTCGTGTCGGTACGCCAGTCAGGGTTATCAATCAGCCAGTGAAGTATTCGGTAGAGCCGAACGGCATGCGGTATATGGAAGTCCATCGTCCAATGACCCAGAGCGAATCGCAGAACCCTCAGACCATTGCTTATGTGCTGCCGGAAGGCTATGCGCAGTTCACCAGCGACAAGGGAACGGACAAAGCGATGGCGGATAAAGCGATGCATCGGCGGATGGGGGTGCCGGTGGTGGTGTCTGCCGGGGCGACGCCTGACGTCAGCGCAATGAATCCGGTGCAGTCGGTGCTGAACGGCACGCCTGCGACGGCATCAGAAACGCGGGTTACGCAGTAGCGCAGAAAACAAGGAAGGGGAATGACAGGCAAAAAAATGGCGCACAGAGTGCGCCATTTTTACAACACAGATACCATTACTTACGGTATTTAGTCGCTGCGTTGTCCAGGCGCTGGTTAGCGCGTGCTGCGTCGTCTTTAGCAGCCTGAACGTCGGAACGCATTGCGTTCACGTCGTTGCTCAGCTGGTCAACTTTAGCGTTCAGAGTCTGAACGTCAGAAGACAGCTGATCGATTTTAGCATTGCTGGAGCAACCTGCCAGCAGAGTAGAACCCAGGATTACCGCGCCCAGTACCAGTTTAGTACGATTCATTATTAATACCCTCTAGATTGAGTTAATCTCCATGTAGCGTTACAAGTATTACACAAAGTTTTTTAGGTTGAGAATATTTTTTTGATGGGAATACGCTTATTTTTGATCGTTCGCTCAAAGAAGCATCGAACTTAACAAAAAGGGATAAAAAACTGTGTGAAAACAGCGCGGTTTCATCGGATTCATCTTAAATAATCAAAACTTAAATAGTGAAATCCGATTTGCTTTTTTATTAAACATCGCTATTGGACGAATAAAAAAGCGCCACGAGGGCGCTTTAGCGGATAAATTAATACAACTGGAAATAATTACAGTACGTGAACAGACGCAGTGTTCGTGGTGCCGCTCGGTACCAGAGCACCGGAAACCATCACCACAACGTCGCCTTTCTGAGCCAGACCGCTCTGCAGAGCCACTTCTTTACCCAGACGGTAGAAATCATCAGTAGAAGAGATTTCTTTCACCAGCTGTGCGTTAACGCCTTTAGACAGCACCAGCTGACGGGCAGTCAGTTCGTTGGTGGTCAGCGCCAGAATGGTCGCGTCCGGGAAGTATTTACGGATGGCGCGTGCAGATTTACCGCCCTGGGTCGCAACAACAATCAGTGGCGCTTCCAGTTTCTCAGCCGTTTCTACCGCACCGCGGCAGACCGCTTCGGTGATACGCAGTTTACGGCTGTCGTTGTTGAAGTCCAGACGGCTGGTCATCACGCGGTCAGTACGCTCACAGATGGTCGCCATGATGGTCACCGCTTCCAGTGGGTATTTCCCTTTTGCGGATTCACCAGACAGCATAACAGCATCGGTGCCGTCGAGGATGGCGTTCGCCACGTCGCCTGCTTCTGCGCGGGTGGGGCGTGGGTTTTTGATCATGGAATCCAGCATCTGGGTCGCAGTGATAACCACTTTGCGAGCACGGACACATTTCTCGATGATCATCTTCTGCGCGAAGATAACTTCTTCAACCGGGATTTCAACGCCCATGTCGCCACGAGCAACCATGATGCCGTCAGACGCTTCGAGGATTTCGTCGAAGTTGTTCAGACCTTCCTGGTTTTCAATTTTGGAGATGATCTGGATGTTCTCGCCACCGTGCGCTTTCAGGTGCTCACGGATTTCCAGCACGTCAGAACGCTTACGGATAAAGGAAGCTGCGACGAAGTCAACGCCTTGCTCGCAACCGAAGATCAGGTCTTGTTTGTCTTTCTCAGCCAGGGCTGGCAGCGCGATAGAAACGCCGGGCAGGTTAACGCCTTTGTTTTCGCCCAGGTCGCCGTTGTTCAGCACTTTACAGATAACTTTATTGCCTTCGATGGCCGTCACTTCCATGCCGATCAGGCCGTCATCAACCAGAATGGTGTTGCCGACTTTCAGGTCAGTGGTGAAACCTTCGTAGGTCACCGCGACAGTTTCGCTGTTGCCCACAACGGATTTATCGGTGGTGAAGGTAAAGGTCTGGCCTGCTTTCAGGGAGACGTCATTACCGCCTTCCAGCTTGATGGTACGGATTTCCGGACCTTTGGTATCAAGCAGAATGGCAGCTTTCTTACCGGTTTTGTTCAGCACGTTGCGCAGGTTCTGGATGCGCTGGCCGTGTTCAGCGTAGTCACCGTGGGAAAAGTTCAGACGCATTACGTTCATGCCGGCGTCCAGCATTTTGGTCAGCATCTCTTCGGATTCGGTTTTTGGACCGATAGTACAAACGATTTTGGTCTTTTTCATGACAGTCTTAGTCTTTAAGTTGAGAAGGATAGGAGAATCTCGATTCGTGGGCGCACTGCCACGAAGTCAAACCGGTATAACGAAAGTTGCGATGCCACGAGTTAAGGATAGGTGACATCAAAAAAGCGTGCAGAGGAAAGTGAGCCCGGTTGTCAGCTACGAAGGAAGGATGAAGTTTTAAGCTATTTTTTGTGCAGTCCAATGCGCTGAAACCATTCAATAAAGAACCGGCGCGTATTATACGAGGTTACGGGTAAAAAAGAAAATGAAAACGCTGTTTCAGAACAAGACGATAGCGCTTAACAAAATCCCTACGAAATCTTTTGCTGCTGGTAACAGAAGCACAGTGCGAAAATCTCGCCAAATGCGGCTATTATCAATAATGAATTGATAATTAACGAGTTAGCAGGAGCAGGGAATGGGCAATCAACACAGTGAAGACGCGCTGTATCAGGAAATGTGCCGGGTCGTCGGCAAAGTGGTGCTGGAGATGCGTGATCTCGGGCAGGAACCCAAACACATTGTGATTGCTGGTGTGTTGCGCACCTCACTGGCCAATCAGAAAATCAAACGCAGCGAGCTGACCAAAGAAGCCATGGAACGAGTGATCCTCGCGCTGGCAGGGCAATAAGCCGGGGAATGCCAGACTGCCTTAGCGAATCAGGCAATCACAAACCAGGCCAAGCTAAACGTGTTCGAGCACCGCCTGGTAAAGCTGCTCTTTGGTTTTGAAGTAATACACCACCATCCTTTTGGTGGTTTGCGCTTCCCCGGCGATTTGCTCCATGCGCGTTCCAGCAAGGCCATGGACGATTGTTTGTTTAAACCGCTTCAGTTGCCGCAGCTTCAGGGAATGCTTGAGGCGGTAGCCGAGCATCATCTGAATCAACTTAACGACGCGATTGCGAGCTGGCTGGAGGCGTCTTGATACGATGTCGTCCGGCCTGGCGGCGCGGCTGTAGGACATAACCTACCGTTATAAGGAAGATCATTTGTTGCATATGCAGATTAAGTTCTGTATTTTTATGCAAATTAAATGCATAAAAAGGTAGCGATATGATCAGCAAATGGATGAAAGCCTGTTGTCTGACGGCAGCGTTAGCCGCAAGCGCACAGGCAGCAGCAGAAACGTATGTGGTAGGGGCTGGCGGTACCTATCGTCCGTTCGAATTCGAAAACAATCAAAAGCAGCTGGAAGGCTTTGATATCGACGTGATTAAGGCCATCGCCAAAGCGGAAAATTTTGAGATCAAACTGGTCAACACGCCATGGGAAGGCATTTTCGCGACCCTCAATTCTGGCGATCGCGACATCATCATTTCAGGGATCACCATTACTGACAAACGTAAACAAATGGTCGATTTCTCTGCCCCTTATTTCCCGGCAGAACAGTCCATTGTGGTGCCGAAAGACTCCAAAGTGGCGTCGCTTGATGCGCTGAAAACAGAGAAAGTCGGCGTGGTGAACTCCAGCACCGGCGATATCGTCGTGTCGGATGTGCTGGGTAAAAACAGCACCGCTATCAAGCGTTTTGACAACACGCCGCTGATGTTACAGGAACTGTTTGAAGACGGTGTGAGCGCGGTGGTTGGCGATGTCGGCGTGGTGAAGTACTACATCAAACAGCACCCGGAAAAACAGTTCAAACTGGTGCCGGACGCCAAATTTGAACGTCAGTATTTCGGCATTGCGGTGGCAAAAGGCAACACCGAGCTGTTGGGCAAAATCAACGATGGCCTGAAGAAAATCGTCGCTGACGGCACTTACGCCAAAATCTACCAGACCTGGTTTGACGCAGACGTTCCAACGCTGCCTGCACAATAATCACGCTTTTCATTTAACACCACGGCGATCGCCTTCGCGGACGATCGCCGTTTTTTTCAGGGATAAAGTATGACGGGATTCCGTTGGGAAATTATCGAGGAGTACGGCCCGCTGTTTATTGACGGCGCGATAATGACCCTCAAGTGCACCATCATCTGTGTGATCCTCGGCACGCTGTGGGGGTTGACCCTCGGCCTGGGGCGAATGGCCAAAGCTGAACATGGGCCATGGAAATACATCCTGCGCTATCTGGTGCAGTTCCCGGTGCGTTTTTACGTCAGCGCATTCCGTGGCACGCCTCTGTTTGTGCAAATCATGGTGGTTCACTTCGCGCTGGTGCCGTTGTTTATCAACCCGCGCGACGGCCTGCTGGTCACCGGCGGGCTGATGAGCAGTGACTTCGCCCGCGAACTGCGTTCAAACTACGGCGCGTTTCTGTCCTGTATCGTGGCGATCACGCTGAATGCGGGGGCCTACGTTTCGGAGATTTTCCGCGCTGGCATTCAGTCCATCGACAAAGGGCAGATGGAAGCCTCGCGTGCATTGGGGATGCCATGGTGGAAAACCATGCGGAAGGTGATTTTGCCGCAGGCATTTCGCCGCATTCTGCCGCCGCTTGGGAACAACGCGATTGCTATCGTGAAGGATTCTTCCCTGGCCTCAGCCATTGGCCTTGCCGATCTCGCTTACGCCGCGAGAACAGTTTCCGGGGCTTACGCCACCTACTGGGAACCCTACCTGACCATTTCAGTGGTGTACTGGGTTATTACGTTCGTGCTGGCGCAGCTGGTTAACCGTCTGGAAAAGAGGTTTGGCAAAAGTGATTCACATTAAAAATCTGCATAAACGCTTTGGTGAAAGCCATGTCCTGCGTGGGATCGACTGCGATATTCAGCCGCAGGAAGTGGTGTGTGTGATTGGCCCGTCCGGTTCCGGGAAAAGTACGTTTCTGCGCTGTATGAATGCGCTGGAATCGGTGAGCGAAGGGGAAGTGGTGGTCAACGGCTTTCCGGTTCACGACAAGAAAACTGACCTGAATAAGATGCGCGAAAGCGTTGGGATGGTGTTTCAGCGCTTTAACCTGTTCCCGCACATGACGGTGCTGGAAAACTTGCTGATGGCTCCGATGGCGCTGCGTGGCCTGTCACGGGCGGAAGCTATCGCTTTTGCTGAAGGTCTGCTGGCGAAAGTTGGGCTCAGCGATAAGCGTGACGCGTGGCCGTCGAGCCTTTCTGGCGGTCAGCAACAGCGCGTAGCCATCGCTCGGGCGTTGGCGATGCAGCCTTCCATCATGCTGTTTGATGAACCCACTTCAGCGCTGGACCCGGAACTGGTGGGCGACGTGCTGGACGTGATGAAAAACCTCGCCAAAGAAGGGATGACGATGGTTATCGTGACTCATGAAATGGGCTTTGCCCGTGAAGTGGCGGATCGGGTGATTTTCATCGACCAGGGCGTGATTCAGGAGCAGGGCACACCAGAACACATTTTCAACACTCCGCAAAACCCTCGTACCGCTTCCTTCCTCAGCAAAGTGCTGTAACGACGCAAAACTTGCGGTGTCATCCGGCTTGCCGGAATGGCATCGCTGGTTTACGGTTATAGGCTAAGCCCAAAGACGCAAAGACAATTATGGCCTGGTTTTCTCGTTTACTGACCGACATTCCCGGCATCCGCCACGCTTTCCTGAACGTTCATGAATCTGCAGCTTTTGATCAATCCCGGCTGGTGGATATCAAGCAGGTGCATGGTGCTGAGCTTTTGTCCCTGACTGAAATGCCCGAACAGCGGCCACATGTGGACGGCGTAATCACGTCGCTTACGGCGCAGCAGATAGGGATTGTGACAGCGGATTGTTTGCCTCTGCTGATGGCTTCTCGCGACGGCAGGGTGATTGCCAGTGTGCATGCCGGATGGCGTGGTACAGCGGCAGGCATCGTACAGCAAACCGTGCAGCAGTTTGCTGCCAGTGGCGTTGAGGCGAAAGATATTGTTGTCGCCATAGGGCCGCATATTCGGGCTTGCTGTTACGAGGTGTCTGAAGCTTTTTATCACACTTTGTTGCAGATGCCTGCCCGAGAAATTGTTAACCGAAATCAGGAACGGTTGTTCTTCCGTTCCCCACAACATCCTAATGCGTTAAGCGCACGTGCCCGCGAAAACAACAGTCGTTGGTTTGATTTGCCGGCCTTTTGTCTGCTGCACCTGCAAGATTTAGGGATTCATGCTGAAAATATCGATGTGCTGGAAAAATGTACCTATTGCACGCCTGACGAACTGGGTTCTTATCGCCGACGTACTCATGAACCTGCGACTAAAACGCAGCAAATTTCCTGGATGAATAAAGACAGTCAATAAATGAATCATTCAGAAAAGGGTATTCGTTTAATTCATGTGTTTACTCACGCTCGACGTTTTCCTCGCATGGATGTGTTTGTTTCATCCTCAGTGAAAACCTGAGGCACGCTATTATGCGAGAGGGTTCTGGATCCTCTGTACGGGCGGGAGCGGATGCTTTAGGATTTTGTCAGGTCATTAATTAAAAATGAATAATTTATTAATTGTAATGAAATTGTATAAATATAATCCAGTATTGGACTATTTGAATCATTGTAAATGAATGTGAATCTACTATTCTGAGGCCGCTAATCATTTTCTGATCATGGAAGTTATGAAACAAGGATCTACCATAGTGCCAGCGCTATTTCTTTTTGAGCCACGCATGTTGCTGCGTACGGCTGTTACAAATTTATTAACAGAACAACACTCGCAAATTCAGTCACATCAAGTACTGCCTTCATTAATTGAGAGCATACATGCGACACGTTCAGACAATAAAACATTGTTAATCGGTGTGGGTGGCGCAGGGCACGCTTATTACGATCTCTTGCGCTTCATTCGTCGCATGAAATCACTGAAAGTCAAAACCATTGTCTGGGTACCTGCAGAATATCCCTGGATGCTACGTTTGTTGAATTCCCTTCATGTTCACCAGGTGATTGTCGAAGAAGACATTGCCACCGTACTGCCTGCCTTGGTTACCGAGGTCATGGGCGCTAAACCGCGATCTGCACGTGAGACTGGTGGGGTAAAACGAACACGTAGCATCACGCAAACTGAGCTGGATATTCTGCTGCAATTTGCCTCCGGACTCTCATCAAGAGAAATGTCCGAACAGCGTAATTGTAGCTATAAAACGATTTTCTCATGGAAGCATAATCTGTGCGAAGCCTTAGAGCTTGAATCGCATTCTGACTGGCTTGAAGTGCTGTTCCAGCTTTCACAACTTTCATCTCAATATCAGGCAGGGTAATATTGTGGCAAATTACAACGTCTTATCGCTTTCTGCAGATAGCATCTGGATTCAGGCTATTGGGTTAGGTTTTACTCATTTGGCGCGTACCAATCCAGGTTGGACTTATCTTATTACCTCAAAAGAAGAAGACGGATTTATTCCAAACCTCCATATTCTTGATTTGACTTCCAGTGAAGATATTGATGTGCAAGCGCTTCCGGCTGTTAATTCTCGATTATTAGTTCTGGTGCATGCTTACCAGCGTCGCTTGATAAAAACATTGTTGCAGGAATGTCGCTGTTCCATTCTTTGTGTCGATGAACATTTTTTAAATTTTCGCGAGATTATTGAATGCAGTGCTCGGAATAAACGATTCATGAGCCCATTTATTCGTGAATTAATGACAAAACAACCTGAGGCTACAGAGGAAATTCTGCTTACTGACGCCGAGAATAAAGTTTTGAATTTTATTCGCAACGGGAAAAATGGGGTGGAGATTTCGCAGGCCTTGTTCCGTAGCCAAAAAACCATCAGCAGCCATAAACGAAATATCATGCGCAAGCTGGGAGTTCGCGATGACCTTGGGTTGAAGCAAAAGATCCTGGCGATGGAAGAGAGTGCGAGGTAACTGAGGGCGCATGGATGCGCTGGGGTCCAGAGTACTGTTCCGTTCACTTTATGACTTTCAGCCACCTCAACTTTCGCTGCACGTGAACGGGTTAAGGGAGCCTCTCGCGGCTCCCTTAACAATCCCGGCGACCCCGCGAATGAAACCGGTGCTTTGCACTAAACCTCCCTGCCAACCAGCTGTCTGCGGCCGGCTCGACGTCCCTGTCTCATTTCGCCTCAGTCCGCCATCCATGGCGGCCTGACCTTGTCATCTGGTCGTCAGCTCGGCGGTTTCAGCGGGGGGCAACACCAGCGCCCACTGAAGCCGATGTGTGGGGTTTTAGTCCGGCTGAAAATCGCCTCAACCTTCAGCAACTGGCCGGGGGCGCCCGCAACCCGGCGGGGGGCCCCCGCCCCATGCGGGAGGGTGGGGGTACGGGGAGCCCCCCCGCTTCCGGGGGGGGGCCCCCGGCCAGTTGCTGAAGGTTGAGGTTCCGTGAAGCGGCGATTTTCTTTTGCCGGGAGCCGGGACAAATTTGTCAGGAACAAATTTGAACAGCGCTTGCGCTGGCCCCGAAGGGGTGAGGCTCATGGATGGGCCGAATAATGTAAGGGAATGGCGGTGAATTCCCTTAGCACGTTCACCGCAGCGGGGACAACAGAGTAGCAGTGGACTTATAGTGAACGGAACGATCCCACAGATGTTTTATGGATATTAATTTTATGGCGATCTCTCAGTACGAATACCGAGCAACAAATAGCAATAGCTTATGGGATGAGCCAACAGCAGAAAGAGAATACAAGAAAGGTAAAACAGTGAATGGTGCGTCCGAGTGGACTCGAACCACCGACCCCCACCATGTCAAGGTGGTGCTCTAACCAACTGAGCTACGGACGCACAAAGAAAAAGCAATGGTGCGTTCAATTGGACTCGAACCAACGACCCCCACCATGTCAAGGTGGTGCTCTAACCAACTGAGCTATGAACGCAATGGTGCGTCCGAGTGGACTCGAACCACCGACCCCCACCATGTCAAGGTGGTGCTCTAACCAACTGAGCTACGGACGCACAACGGGGACGAATATTAGCGGCAGGGAGGGGAAGTGGCAAGAGGCAATTGCCACTTTTCTTTCTGATTTCACGCGATTGCGGAACAACTGCACAAACTGTTGAGAAAGCCGCCACTTAAAAGCAGCGGCTTTGGGGTTAGCGAGCCGCGCGCGCCAGAATGATGGTGGAAGGTTGACGCTGAAGGAAGCGCATACGCAACATCATCAAAATGGCCGCCGAAGTCAGGCCGATAATAAAGCCCATCCAGAAGCCTGCAGGGCCCATTCTCGGCACGACAATATCCGTTAACGCCAGAATATAACCGCCTGGCAGACCCAGCACCCAGTACGCCGTGAAAGTAATAAAGAAGATGGAACGCGTGTCTTTATAGCCGCGCAGAATGCCGCTGCCGATAACCTGAATGGAGTCAGAAATTTGATAAACCGCGGCCAGCAGCATCAACTGCGAGGCGAGCGTCACCACCTCAGGGTTATCGTTGTACAACATAGCAATGTGTGAACGCAGGGTGACGGTGAAGATAGCGGTCATGACCGCCATACATACGCCTACGCCAAGCCCTGTCCATGCAGCTGTTTGAGCATCCAGCGTCGAGCCCTGGCCCAGACGGAAGCCCACACGAATGGTCACCGCAGCGGCCAGTGACATCGGCAGAACGAACATCAGCGAGCTGAAGTTCAGGGCAATCTGGTGCCCGGCAACCTCAATAATGCCCAGCGGTGAAACCAGCAGTGCCACGACGGCAAACAGTGTTACTTCAAAGAACAGCGCCAGCGCAATCGGCAGGCCAAGTTGTACCAGGCGTTTCATGATAGCCATATCCGGCATCACAAACCCTTCGTGCGTGCGAATGTCACGCATAGAACGGGCATTTTTCACATAGGACAGCATGGCAATGAACATCACCCAGTAAACCGCGGCTGTTGCCACACCGCAGCCAACACCGCCGAGTTCCGGCATGCCAAAGTGGCCATAAATAAAGATGTAGTTGACCGGAATGTTGACCAGCAGGCCAATAAATCCCATCACCATGCCGGGTTTGGTTTTGGCCAGACCTTCACACTGGTTACGGCAAACCTGGAAGCACAGATAGCCAGGAACGCCCCACAGCAACGCGCGCAGATACCCCACGGCTTTGGCGGCCAGTTCAGGGTCGATATTGTGCATGGAGCGAATAATGTACCCGGCGTTCCACAGGACGACCATCACCAGCACCGAAACGGTGCCTGCGAGCCAAAAGCCCTGGCGAACCTGATGTCCAATGCGGTCACGACGGCCGGAGCCATTGAGCTGGGCAATGACTGGCGTTAACGCCAAAAGCAGGCCGTGTCCGAACAGAATAGCTGGAAGCCAGATGGACGTGCCGATGGCGACGGCGGCCATATCGGTGGCGCTGTATCCACCTGCCATGACGGTGTCGACAAAACCCATTGCCGTTTGGGCCACCTGCGCAAGGATGACCGGGATTGCCAGCGCGAGAAGCTGGCGCGCTTCTGAAACGTACTTTTGCACGGGTAGATACCTTCTTATCTTTGTTATTGTGGAAGAGACTAAAAAAGCCGCCGTAACTGGCAGCAAGAAGAAAGAGCAGGGGAATTTTCGAATATATTGTAGCGAGTCATCGTCATTAAGCCAGTCAAAAAATGGCGGGGAGCACTGGCTGACTGGCAACGCGGAAGGGCAACTGATATTGTTTGAGGCATAAAAGACGGTGCTGATTCCGTCTTCGTAGATACAGGAGTTAATGGCATGTTTACTGGTATCGTTCAGGGCACCGCAAAAATTGTGTCCATCGATGAGAAACCGAATTTTCGCACCCATGTGGTTGAAATGCCGGAGCATATGCTCGACGGCATTGAGACTGGCGCGTCGATTGCCCACAACGGTTGCTGCCTGACGGTGACGGAGATTAATGGCAACCGCATCAGTTTTGATTTAATGAAAGAGACGCTGCGTATTACCAACCTCGATGAGCTCAAAGAAGGCGATGTGGTTAACGTCGAACGCGCCGCACGTTTTAATGACGAAATCGGTGGGCATTTAATGTCCGGTCATATTATGACGACCGCCGAGGTGGCGAAAATTTTGACGTCTGAAAATAACCGTCAAATCTGGTTCAAAGTCCAGGACGCCGCGCTGATGAAATACATCCTCTATAAAGGATTTATCGGCGTCGATGGCATCAGCCTGACGGTGGGCGAAGTGACGTCAACCCGTTTCTGCGTGCATCTGATCCCGGAAACGCTGGAACGCACCACGCTTGGCAAGAAAAAACTCGGTGAGAAAGTGAATATCGAAATTGACCCGCAGACTCAGGCCGTGGTCGATACGGTTGAGCGTGTCATGGCAGCGAAAGAAGCGGCCGCATTGCAGCAGAGCGCAGACGAGTAACAGCTTTTCACAGCGATACATAAAAAGACGGTAGCGTTTAACGCTGCCGTTTTTTTATGCCTGAAAAAACCATTGATGCGTAGAAATGTGAACCAGACCCGGCTTCGTGCAGCAGAAGCGCACGCAGCGCTCAAAAAAAGAGCAACCATAAGTCGATACTGAAAGTAGAAGCATATGGCCTTATACGATAAATATTGTCACGGAGGGTATGCTGATGAACCAAAACAATCTCTATGCGCTAAAGAATTTTGATTTTCTGGCCCGCAGTTTCGCTCGAATGCACGCATTGGGCCAGCCGGTAGATATTCAGAGCGTTACCGGGAATATGAGTGAGGAGCAGCAGGTCTGGTTTCGGAAGCGTTTTGAACACTATCGCATGCAGGCTGAACAGGCCCGTCAATTAGAAGAATACGCATAATGTCAGGCCGCGGGAAATATCGCCCGCGGCCTGTTTCTTTTGGTTATCAGTTTGATTCAGCCAGCTGCTTTGCTTGAGCTTCTTCTTCCTTTTGCTGCTGTTCAGTTTCCAGCATCTTCTTCTCGTACACTTTGAAGAACGGGTAGTAGATAGCCAGCGAAATAAAGAAGCAGACGAACACTAATCCGCAGGCAATCAGGTTCCAGTTGGTGGTTATCAAGGCTCCCAGCGGGGCAGGAATAGTGAAGGGCGGTTTGACCATCATTCGTGGGATCAACCCGGAAATAGTAAAGAGGTACACCACCACCGTGTTGACCATCGGCGCAAGAATGAATGGCACCGCCAGAATGGGGTTCATCACAATGGGCGCGCCAAATATCATTGGCTCGTTAATATTGAACAAACCCGGAATGAAAGACAGCTTGCCGAGCGATTTCAGGTAGACAACTTTCGAGCGAATAAACAACACCACCAGCGCTAAGGTAGAGCCTGTTCCACCCATTTGTGCGTACCACTGGAAGAATTGTTCGGTGAAGATATTGGGCAATTCATAGGCGCTGGTTCCGGCCTGGAACAGCTCCATATTTTGTACAATAGCCTGATCCCACAGCGGGCGAATCAACGGACCCATGACGGCATGGCCGTGAATACCAAACACCCAAAACAGGTCGATAAAGAACTGAGTGATGATCCCGCCAAACAGGTTGGTCCCGGTCATAAAGCCTTTCAGCGGCATAATAATGAAGCTGATAATGGCATTAATGTCGATATTGAAAAAATGCCGGGGGATCCAGAATATCAGCAAGACAGCAAGTGTCGGGAACAGGGCCGAGAAAGAACTCGCCACCACCGGTGGAACACCAGCAGGCATCTTGATTTCAATATTACGAACTTTGATAAAACGGTAGATTTCAATGGCAATCAACGAGGAAATAATCGCCCCGAAAAGCCCCTGAGAGCTTAAAGAAGTAATCGGGATATAGCGGCCAGCAACGGCTTCTCCGGCCACGGTCACGCCCTCTTTGATATTCACTGGCACGATCATCAACAGTGTCGCCAGCATGGCCAGTAACCCGCTGGTGATGTCGTTGAGCTTATAGCTTTTGCCGAGGAACGAGCCAATGGTGAAGGCGGCGTACAGCGACATCAGCCCTACTGTGAAGCGAAACGGCACATCCAGCATGTCTCGCCACGGGGCGATAAAGTCCATATAGCCTTTAATCGGGATATTCAGCAGGATAACGAAAAAAGAGCCGACAATCGTCAGCGGCAGAATGGAAATTAAGCCATTGCGAATGGCCTGCATATGACGTTGATTGCCAATGGCGTTCGCCACCGGCAGCATTTTTTCAGCCAGCTTTTCAAAAAAGGCCATGTCACGCTTCCCCGAACCCGTTGTTATCAATGACGGAACGGAACCACTGTCCCGATTTTTTCAGCGACCGTTGCTGAGTCGCCAGATCAAGGCGGTAAAATCCATAGCGATTTTTGTAGGCGTTCTGCCATGACCAGCAGTCGACGAAGGTCCACATGTGATAACCCAGACAGTGACTGCCGTCGGCAATGGCCTGATGCAGATAGCTCAAATGTTCCTGCAGGAAGGCGATGCGATACTCATCCTGCACCTGCCCATCAACCATAAACTGCTCTTCATCCTGAATACCGATACCGTTTTCAGAGACAAACCACGGCACATTGCCGTAGGTGTTTTTCATCACCATGGCGATGTCGTAGAGCGCCTCCGGGTAGATTTCTATGCCCCGGGAAGTGTTCATCCGACGACCGGGCATAATGTACTCTTCAAAAAAACGTTCCGGCACAAAAGGCTGACTGTCATCAAGTGGCGTTTCACGCGCTTTAACGCGGCGAGGGCGGTAGTAATTAATCCCGACTAAATCGACGCGTGTATTAGCGATGAGTTCACAATCGCCTGGCAGTGCTTTCGGAAACTGGTCAACTTCTTTCAGGATGGTCAGCAACTCTTCGGGATAGTGACCCAACAACATAGGTTCATTAATGCTGCGTGTGTAAAAGAGGTCGGCCATTTTAGCCGCCTGAAGATCTTCTTCGCTGTCGCTGCGCGGGTACACTGGAATGACATCCATGATGATGCCAATCTTTCCTTGTCGCCCTGATTCCCGCCAGGCGGCAACGGCTTTGCAGTGCGCCAGCACGATGTGGTGCAACACCTGTGCCGCACGCCCAAAGTCACTGACGTAAGGGTAATGACGTGGGTGCAGATATCCCGCTTCCGCCGGGATCAGCGGTTCATTGAAGGTGAACCAATAACGCACTCTGTCCCCGAACAGTTCGTAGCACTGGCGGGCATAGCGGGCAAAGGCATCCACCACTTCGCGATTCTCAAAGCCGCCTTTTTGCTGCA
Source organism: Pantoea sp. sgz302252 (assembly GCF_047713085.1). Classification (NCBI taxonomy): domain Bacteria; kingdom Pseudomonadati; phylum Pseudomonadota; class Gammaproteobacteria; order Enterobacterales; family Erwiniaceae; genus Pantoea; species Pantoea sp. sgz302252. The sequence continues at coordinate 79,047 of NZ_JBLFJW010000004.1, read as the reverse complement.
GGGCCATGGGCATATCGAAGTGATAAAGATTGATAAACGGTTCAATGCCCTGAGCCTGCAACTCATCGATAACTGCGTTGTAGAACGCCACAGCCTGAGGATTCACCTCGCCATCGCCGTCAGGGATCAGGCGTGACCAGGAAATCGAGGTACGAAAAGAGTTCAGGCCAATCTCTTTGGCACGCTGAATATCTTCTTTGTAGTGCGTATAAAATGTAGAGGCCTCACTGCACCCGACGCCGCCATGGAAGCGTTCATTGAAATGATCTGAGGCATAGTCCCAGATATTTTCGCCTTTACCGTCGCCGGCCACGCGGCCTTCCGATTGCGTCGAGCTGGTTGCCGTGCCCCACCAAAAATGTTCAGGAAAGTGGTATTTCATGGCTTACCCTTATTGTGGTTGCGGTAAAAGCGAGAGTGCCTGTTGCAGCACTTTGTCACCCTGCATGGAGCCGTATTGCATCATGTCGATAGCCGCAACCGGTACGCCATAAGGCTCGGCGGCCTGGGTTAAACTTTGCAACTGAAACTTCACCTGTGGGCCGAGCAGAATGACATCGGCTTCGGTGACAATCTGTGAGAAGTCAGAGACGGGCACCGCCGTAATTTCCGCTTCAATATTCTGGCTTTTGGCGGCGGCCCTCATACGTTCAACCAGCATGCTGGTGGACATGCCTGCAGCACAACATAAATAGATTTTTTTCATCGTATCCCCCGTCGTTACAGCTCTGTCTATCCGCAAAATTGCTTAAGAGCATTCTGGGTAGGTGCGAAAAAAGCGGCAAGAGAGGGTCAACACAGTTCTGCTATTTAGCGCTGGTACTTTTGGCGGTGAAAATGAATGTGGCGAATAAATAGGCTTTAAAAACAAAAAGGTGTGAATGGTACTTTCAGCCGCTTTCGCGATTTTTAGTAGCGAATTTCAGAGTGGATGTCAAAAAAAGCCCCCGGCAGAACCGAGGGCGTGATCGCTGATAAGTGGTCATCAAAACGTTAACGGGCGACGCGTAATCCGCCATCCGCCCCACGAGAGAACACCACTTGCCAGAGCTGAATGTCACGGGCGCGGAAGGCACCTGCACAGGCATTCAGGTAATACGAGAACATTCTTTTAAAACGTTCTGAATAGTTCTCTGCAATTTCAGGCCAGCTTTCCTGAAAACGACTGTGCCAGGCCATCAGCGTGGTGTCGTAATCCGCGCCGAAGTTGTGCCAGTCTTCCATGATGAAATGGGGCTCGCTGGCATTGGCAATCTGGCGAACGGAAGGCAGGCAGCCGTTCGGGAAGATGTATTTGTTGATCCACGGATCGACGTTATTATCCGTCCTTTTCGAACCGATGGTGTGCAGCAGAAACAGGCCATCTGGCTTCAGATTTCTGTCAACCACCTCGAAATACGTCGCGTAGTTTTTTGGCCCAACGTGTTCGAACATGCCGACGGAAACAATACGGTCGAATTGGTCCTGCAAATCCCGATAGTCCTGCAACAGAATTTGCACGTCCAGCCCTTCACAGCGTGCCTGAGCCAGCTTTTGCTGCTCGGAGGAGATGGTGACTCCCACCACGCTGACGCCGTAGTTTTGCGCCATGTAATACGCTAGCCCGCCCCAGCCACAGCCGATATCCAGCACTCGCATGCACGGCTGCAATTGCAGTTTCTGGCAAATCAACTCCAGTTTCGCCTGCTGAGCCTGCTCAAGATTTTCTGCTTCTTTCCAGTAACCGCAAGAATATTGCATAAAAGGATCGAGCATGCGGCTGAACAGGTCATTACCGAGGTCGTAATGCTCTTTGCCGACTATCCATGCACGTTTTTTATTTTGCAGGTTAAAGAGACGAGCGCCGGCAATTCTCAGCGTGTCTTTAAGAGGGTGGGGGAGCTGGCTTTCCAGTCCTGCGCGAAGGACATTCTGAAAAAAAACATCAAGGCGTTCGCACTCCCACCAGCCATCCATATAGCTTTCACCTAATCCCAGCGAGCCTTCCTGCAACACGCGTTTAAAAAAATGGGGATTATTGATTCGGATGTCTGAAGGGGCGGAGCCATTAATACCAATCCCTGCACGGCCAAGTAACTCGCTGCAAATGCGGGTCCAGTCGTCATCAGGAACGCTAACTTCTTCTATACACGATGTACTCATAGCTTCTCCATCACGCGGCTTGTGATCAGAACCTTAAAACAGCGTAGACGCTTTTTGGGTTATGTGAGAACTCTCACGGAAGTTCCGTGAGCCTGCTATCCGACGTAGAACAGAGGAAGGGAGATAACCCTTGCCGAAAGGTCTTCCATGATGAAACGGAAGCATTCCTGTCCTCCGTTAATCGCTAATATTTATCGTAATTATGTGATGCCGAAAACAGTATAGGCCGCAGAAATGAGTGATTCAATAAAAAATTCTTAGCGGCCTAATTACATTGTTGTTACATAGTTGTCTCAGACATTAGGCGTGAGACTGTTCTGCGGAGCCCGTTTCATCACGTTGTGCAACATACTGCATCCTGTAACCCCAACCGGCTAACACTACGGTGGCGAGCATCACACTGGTGGTGGTCAGCAGAGGCGTCGCAATCAGCGTAGAGACCACCAGGCTTGCGAGGAAGCACAGGCCAAGCTGTAACGTGTTTTGCAGCGCCGCCGCACGGCCCGTCGCCTGTGGGAAAGGACGAAGCGCCTGAGCGACAACAATCGGATAGATTGCCCCGTTTGCCATCGCCATCATGCAGAAAGGAATGAGCAGAGCAGTCAACGAGGTGTCAGCGGCAAGGCCAACGGCGAAGGTAGCAGCCACACTTATCGCAAAAGCGATGAGCAGCCACGGCAGCATTTGCTGACCCTGCCATTTCTGCAACGCGGCGCGACAACCGTAACCGCCAATCAGGAAAGCGATGGTCTGCGGCACATAGCTCAGACCAATCACTGTCGGGCCGTAGCCCATCGCATTCAGAATGAACGGGGAACCGGTCAGCCAGGCAAAAAAGCTCGCTGAGCAGGCCGCGTAGATAAGCACGTTGCCACGATAATCACGAGAACGCAGCAAGGTCATGAACGTCAACGCTTGTTCTTCTTTGTGCGCTTTCTTTACTGGTTTTTTCAGGCGCAGTGCAGGCAGCATCAACATCAACGTGATACCAAACAGCGTGGCGAAAATGGCCTGCCATTCAAAATGGTGCAGGATCCAGCTGCCCAGCAGTGGCGCCAGGGCAGGGGAAAGCCCAACCAGCGGCATAATGGTGGCGAAGATGCGGTTAGTACGCTGCGCAGGATAGTAGTCCGTCACCATCGCTTGCCAGGTCACCGCTGCGGCGCACACCCCCACCGCCTGGATGAAGCGCAGCACAAGCAGCCACGTGGCATCACGAACCCAAAGCATGCCAATACAGCCCACGGCGAAAATCGCGAGGCCAATCAGCAGAATGGGTTTGCGCCCGTAACGATCGGACAGCGGCCCCCACAATAATTGTGCGAAAGCGAACCCGGCGAGGAACAGGCTCAGGCTTGCGCTGACGGCTGCAGCCGGTGTTTGTAAATCATTCTGAATCGCGGCGAAGGCGGGCAGGTACATGTCGGTTGCCAGAAAACCCAGCACGCTTAAGCCTGCCAGCCAGCACAAAAAACCAATTCCTGGTTGCATAGTCATTCTCTTTCTCGTTGCAGGTGGTGATGGCAGCAGAGTGTAGGGAGTGCAACTTCGCTTGTGAAACGCTAATATTTGTCGGGTGGATTCAAAAATTTTGCAGGCAGATTATGTGGTCCGAATACTCTCTTGAAGTGGTGGATGCCGTAGCACGCAATGGTAGCTTCAGCGCGGCAGCGCAGGAACTGCATCGCGTGCCTTCTTCGGTCAGTTATACCGTGCGTCAGCTGGAAGAATGGCTGGCGGTGCCGCTGTTTGAACGCCGTCATCGCGACGTGGAATTAACGCCAGCCGGGGTCTGGTTTCTGAAAGAAGGGCGCTCTGTTATCAAAAAAATGCAGATCACTCGCCAGCAGTGCCAGCAAATTGCTAACGGCTGGCGCGGTAATCTGGCGATTGCTGTCGATAATATTGTCAGGCCAGAGCGAACCCGACAGCTGATTGTCGATTTTTATCGCCACTTTCAGGATGTGGAGCTTTGTGTCTTTCAGGAAGTGTTCAACGGCGTGTGGGATGCGCTCTCCGATGGCCGCGTGGAGCTGGCAATTGGCGCAACGCAGGCGATCCCTGTCGGCGGACGTTATGCGTTCCGCGACATGGGAATGCTCAACTGGAATTGTGTTGTGTCCAGCCGTCACCCTTTGGCGCAGATGAAGGGGCCGCTAAGCGACGATGTGTTGCGCAACTGGCCTTCGTTGGTGCGCGAAGACACCTCTCGTTCATTGCCAAAACGCATTACCTGGCTGCTGGATAACCAAAAGCGCATTGTGGTGCCAGACTGGGAATCTTCAGCAACGTGTCTTTCTGCAGGCTTATGCGTTGGGATGGTGCCAGGGCATTTTGCTCGCCCATGGATCGACAGTGGGGAGTGGGTGGCTCTAGAACTGGAGAACCCGTTTCCGGATGCGGCTTGCTGCCTGACCTGGCAACAGAATGATATGTCACCGGCGTTAACCTGGCTGCTGGACTATCTGGGGGACAGTGAAACGTTAAATAAGGAATGGTTGCAGGAGCCGGCATAACCGGCTCCTGAGTCCGATCACAAATCGCTAACGAGTAAAGCGTTGTTATCCAAAAAAACAAGGAAAATCAATTTATTGATTTTCGGCTGCTCACCACGAAGAAGGAGAAACCACGCTTTTTCCTTCTTTGTCAGCAACTTGAGGAGCCGGCATAACCGGCTCCTGACTCTTAACGGCGGTAATCGCGGAATGGACCGTCGGCGACAGAGCGGCGCTCGATCAAACGAGGATGCACCTCAATTGACTGCGACTCTTCGCGCTTGTTAACGATGCGGTCCAGCAGCATGTCAAACGCCGCTTCACCCAGTGAATCTTTAGGCTGGTGAATGGTGGTCAGCGCAGGGGTAAAGAAGCGCGCGTTGCGCACGTTATCGTAGCCAATCACGGAAATGTCCTGCGGAACGCGCAAGCCCATTTCATCGGCGGCGCACAGTGCGCCCATCGCCATGATATCGCCGCCGCAGAAGACGGCAGTAGGGCGTGGCTGTTGCGCAAGGATTTGCTGCATGGCGCGGTAGCCGGATTCAGGCTCGAAATCACCCTGCACAATCCAGTTTTCCGGGATCTTAACCTGCGCTTCTTCCATGGCTTTCATAAAGCCTGCCAGACGACCCGCGCCGGTATTGCGCTCCATAGGGCCTGGGATCACGCCAATATCACGGTGGCCGCGTTCAATCAGATAACGACCAGCCAGATAGCCGCCCTGGAAAGCGTTATCGTTAACGGAGTCAGTGAAGTCCGCTTTTGATTCGCCCCAGTCCATCACCACCATCGGAATATGGCGATATTCTTCAAGCATATCGAGCACGGATTGCGGGTATTCAGAGCACATCACCAGCAGGCCATCGACGCGTTTTTGCGCCATCATCGACAGATAGGCACGCTGTTTTTCCAGGTTGTTCCAGGCATTCCCCAGAATCAGGGTATAGCCCTTTTCGAAGCAGTTTTTCTCAACGGCTTCGATAATTTCCGCAAAATAGGCGGCTTCGCTGCTGGTTGCCAGCAGACCAATGGTTTTGGTGTGGTTCACTTTCAGGCTGCGAGCCACGGCGCTTGGGGAGTAATGCAGCTCTTTAATGGCCGCCCATACCGCGTTGCGGGTCTCTTCCGCAACGAAACGCGTCTTGTTAATTACATGTGATACAGTTGTAGTGGAAACGTTTGCGCGCTTCGCTACATCTTTAATTGTTGCCATTCGCTCTCACTCCAGACCCTTTCCTTACGCCTGATTATCGACACGAAAACGTTTGCCTTTACACACCCTGAGTGCAATTCATTTCAATTGCGGTACGCCGGGAAACAACACAGGACGACGGGAGGGGGTCAATGGCTGCTACGCTTTTAAATTAGCGTGGAATTTTGTCTGATTCTGAGGCAAAGGGAAAGAGAAAAATCGTTATGGGCCGAAAACCTGGAAGATTTTTACGCTTAACTGTGCAAAAATGAGCAAGCTCACTTTTGTTGTGGGGATTAAAAGGAGAAAAATTGATGAGTACCGACCTGAAGCTCTCGTTGATGACGACCGTTTTTGCCCTGGGTGTGATCATCATTGGCGCACTGACCGCAGTCCTGCACTGATTTACGCGGAGGAGGCCCGCGCCTCCTCCGTGACGCCCTTCCTTAGATTGTTATCAATTTCGCAAAAATCTTTTGCCATTTCGTTCACTTTTGTTTTTTTGTGATTGATGTCATGCTTTTGACTTCTGCTGTCGCGCCATCACTTCAGGATGGCTTACCGGAGTCACAACATGAAAATCAACTTTCCCCTGCTGGCACTGGCAATCGGGGCTTTTGGTATTGGCACCACGGAATTCTCTCCGATGGGGCTGCTGCCCGTTATCGCTAAAGGGGTCGATGTCTCCATTCCTGTCGCGGGGATGCTGATCAGCGCGTATGCCATCGGCGTGATGATTGGTGCGCCGCTGATGACGTTGCTGCTGTCACATCGTGCTCGCCGTAATGCACTTATCTTCCTGATGGCGATTTTTACCCTCGGCAATGTGCTCTCGGCCATCGCACCGGATTACACCATGCTGTTGCTTTCTCGCATCATTACCAGCCTTAATCATGGCGCTTTCTTTGGCCTTGGGTCGGTGGTGGCCGCAAGCGTAGTGCCGAAACATAAACAGGCCAGCGCCGTCGCGACCATGTTTATGGGCCTGACGATTGCCAATATCGGCGGCGTTCCTGCTGCCACCTGGCTGGGTGAAACCATCGGCTGGCGTATGTCATTCCTTGCAACGGCGGGGCTGGGTGTGGTGGCGATGGCGAGCCTGTGGTTCTCCTTACCGAAAGGCAGCAGCGGTGAGCGTCCGAACGTGAAGCAGGAACTCTCTGTGCTGGTACGCCCTCAGGTGCTGACCGCTTTACTTACCACGGTGCTTGGGGCAGGGGCGATGTTTACGCTCTACACCTATATTGCGCCGGTACTGCACACCATTACTTCTGCCTCTCCTTTGTTTGTGACGGCGATGCTGGTGTTGATTGGCGTAGGCTTCTCTATCGGTAACTACCTTGGCGGTAAATTTGCTGACCGCTCTGTCACCGCAACGCTGAAAGGTTTCTTGCTGCTGTTGATTGCGGTCATGGTCGCTATCCCGTGGCTGGCGCAAAGTGAAGTGGGCGCGGCTGTCAGCATGGTGGTTTGGGGCGCGGCGACCTTTGCTGTAGTGCCACCGTTGCAGATGCGTGTTATGCGCGTTGCGCACGAAGCGCCAGGGCTTTCTTCATCCGTTAACATCGGAGCATTCAATCTGGGGAATGCGTTGGGTGCAGCAGCAGGCGGCGCAGTCATTTCTGGCGGTTTGGGCTACAGCTTTGTCCCTGTGATGGGGGCGATTATCGCCGGGTTGGCATTAATGGTAGTGTTGTTTAGCGGCCGTCGTCAGCCAGAAGAAGTTTGTGCCAGTCAGTAAGTTAACGCCCGGCGACCGTCGTCGCCGGGCAAGGCATTACGCCGCCAGGTTTTTGGCAACGAATTCCCAGTTTACCAGCGCCCAGAAATGTTCGAGGTAGTTCGGACGGGCGTTACGGTAGTCAATGTAGTAAGCGTGTTCCCACACATCAACGGTCAGCAGCGGCTTCGCGTCAGTGGTCAGCGGTGTACCTGCGTTAGACGTGGAGACAATCGCCAGTTTGCCATCTGCTTTTTTCACAAGCCATGTCCAGCCAGAACCGAAGTTCTTGATAGCGGCATCGGTGAACTGCGCCTTGAAGTCAGCAAAGCTGCCGAAGCTGGCATTGATGGCTGCAGCCACTTCACCGGTCGGTTCGCCACCGGCATTGGGTGCCAGGCAATGCCAGTAGAAGGTGTGATTCCACACCTGAGCCGCGTTGTTGAACACGCCTGCTTCAGAAGTGCGCACGATCTCTTCCAGCGTTTTACCTTCAAACGCGGTGCCCTTGATCAGGTTATTCAGGTTGGTGACATAGGTCTGGTGGTGTTTGCCGTAATGGTATTCCAGCGTTTCAGCGGAAATGTGTGGTGCCAGTGCGTCTTTCGCATACGGTAATGCAGGTAATTCAAATGACATTGCTTCTCTCCCTATTGTTCTGACTTATGAATCAATAACCCTGTATTGAGTAGGGATAGGGTAGCAAATTAAAAGAAATGGCAAAAGAGGAACTTACCCTGTCGGCTGGCGACAGGGCAGGGATCAGCGGATGGTTTTAGGCGTCATCACGCGGCGAGCGCCGACGTAGTGGTTTGCCCAGTAATCTTCGCTGAGGGAAGTGATTTGAATGTCCCGGCCGGTACGAGGTGACTGAATGAATTTGCCGTTGCCAACATAAACGCCAACATGGTCGGCAGTGCCGCGACCGCGAGTACGGAAGAACACCAGATCGCCACTTTGCAATTCGCCACGATCAACCGCACGGGCATCACGCAGGTGATACATTTCATTGGCGGTACGTGGGATACGGAATTTCACCAGATCTTTATAGGCGTAATACACCAGACCGCTGCAATCAAATCCAGTGCGAGGAGAAGTGCCGCCCCAGCGATACGGCTTACCAATCTGGCCCATCAGCTTGTTCATTGCGGTTTTCTGCGCTTTCTGCACGCGAGTTTTATGCGCATCGGCGATGGTCTGCGGCTTCACTTCTTCATTCACACACTTCTTCTTATGGCCTTTACGCACGGTGCATTTCTGTACCATTTTTGCCGAAGCAGTTTTTAACGCGGCGCTGTGCATGCGGCGGGTTGAAGTGGTTTTACTGCTGGAGGAAGTGCGTTTGCTTTGAACCGGGGCTGTAGACTTCAGGCTGCTGGTTTTTTTCTTGCTGGTATTTTTTGCGGTGGTTTTGCTTTTATTACTGGCCGTTTTCTTTTTACGGTCCGTATCTTTCGCCTGATGGGACTTTTGAGATGCAGATGAACGCGCCTGCTCTGACGCATGCGACAAAGGCGTAATGGACAACGATGTAAACAGTAAAGCACAGAGCGTGATAGAGATTTTATTTACCCGCGCCACCCAGCGTTCCTCTGTGAATCAGGCATAAAACAGTCATGCCTGGGTATGATTGACAAAACGCTTCGATTTTAATGCATAAAAACCGCGATTGTTAATAGACTTTTTGTATCGGATGCACTGTTTCGTTAGCGACTGCAAAAAAATGCGTCAAAGTCGACATAAGGTGGCTGGAAAACACTCAGAATTACCAGGTGTTTGCTGATAAAGACACATTTTTAAGGCAACTTCACGGCACCGGATGTAAAATACAGTTGAGTGAACAAAATGTTATTTTCTGACTAAGGGGTTGGCGTTACACTGACCGACTCCGGTTATAAAAAGAAGTTTAAGGAAGCAAGACAATGAGTACGACTCTTGAGAAAATCCAGGCCCAAATCGCAGAAAACCCCATCCTTCTGTATATGAAGGGGTCTCCAAAGCTGCCAAGCTGTGGTTTCTCTGCTCAGGCGGTTCAGGCGCTGTCAGCTTGCGGCGAGCGCTTTGCTTACGTTGATATCCTGCAAAACCCGGACATCCGTGCCGAGCTGCCGAAATACGCTAACTGGCCCACCTTCCCACAGCTGTGGGTTGATGGTGAGCTGGTTGGCGGCTGTGACATCCTGATTGAGATGTATCAGCGCGGCGAACTGCAGGCGCTGATCAAAGAGACGGCGGCGAAATATAAAGACGACGAGCAGACGGCAGAGTAAGCCTCTGGTTGGCGATAAAAAACGGCTGGTCACCTTGTGGTCAGCCGTTTTTTTGTCATTACTGATAGTTAATCTTCAACACCAAATCTTGACTGAAGGGGCCAGTCTCGATGGATCTTCCCGGATTTTTGGTTAGTTTTGCCGTGTAGTTGTGGGTGATGGTGTTGTAACTGCCGCCAGGGTAGTAGGTAGTAAAGGGATAGTAGGTATTCATCAGAAGGTCTTCTCCCAAGGTTTCGTCGCGTATTTGCATCAATAACCCATTCTGCATATCCACATGGCTGGGGTCGTAAAGCTCGTCGGTGTTAAAGCTCAGAGTGACATCAAACTGCTCTGAACAGGCGGCGGTGGCATCACGAATGGTTGAAATGCTAAACGGCGCTTTTTGCGATATCACGTCGACATTGCTCACCTGGCCAAAATTAACGGTCTGGTTTTCCGGGAAGATTTGAATATCGACCCCGCAATCCAAAAAGTGCACATTATCCAGACCATCAATGCTGTAATGCAGGTTCTTTGCATTGGAGAGATTAGCACCCCCTTTGCCATCGAACTGCAACACGTTAACCGTGCCGAAGTTATAAACGGCGTCGGGATCGGCTGGAAAAGATTTCAGCTTTACATATAAGCGGAAACGGGCGGGAAAGGTGACACTTTTCTGCACTGTGCTGCCATTGCAGACAGGATCGTGCCAGATACCATCATAATATTCCTCGTATTTATCCAGACACTGGCCGGTATCAATGCCTTCATCAATGCCCTCATGATCCACACCGTTATAAGTGACACCAAAGGTGAAATAGGGATTATTGAGCATGTCAGAGCTGTTTTTTGCCGACAGTTTAATCCACGCGAAAACATTTTCTGCCTGGTCGGCTTTGGTCCAGCCTGTTGCTTTGTCGCAATAAACAGTCACGTTAGTGTCTGAGCTTTCCCATATTTTACTTCCTGGTACCGCGTTGGAAGGCACCGTAAAACTGGGTAATTCGGTGATGACTTCTGTCTGTCCGTTGGCCACATCTTTGTAACATAAAACAGCCCATGAAGATGAAGATGCCAGTAGCAGTAATGAGCACAGCAGCGCAATAATGGTTTTCATCACTTACCCTTTTTTCACTGATTCGCTGTGGCAAACAGGCTGGACAGACGTGCAGTTGACCTGAAACATGTTTAAACCGCCGTAGTCGCCGATATAACCAATCTGGAAGGTTGCGGGGATATTCTTTATCTCTGAACTGCTTTGCTCAAAGGGAGGGATCATAAAGCCCTTAGTACCAGGAAAAAGGGTATTACCATCAATCCCGATATACCCGACGGTGATGTGATAGGGGGTACCGTTTTTAACCGTGATGCCGGATGCCGTACGCGAAATCGCAACCTTGTCCATTGCGATAGCTTGCCCTTCTTTCAGCACAATCGCTTTAGGGCGCCAGAATAATTTCAAACGACTCTGCATGGCCAACTGCATAACATTCTTTTGCTCAGTACGAGGGGGAATCTCACGCATGTTGTAGTAAAAAAGCGTCTCTCTGTCCGTCGGCAGTTGTTTCAGCGTGGGTTGTCCCATCAGGCGAACCTGGCTTTGTTCCCCAGGTTCAAGACGCAATAATGGCGGAAGCGGAGAGACATAATTTCGTGTCTTTTGTCCCTTATTATCTTCAACCCATGACTGTGCCAGGTAAGGCAGTGTCTTGCTCTGATTGATTAACTTGATGGTGATGCTCTTATCCGTTTCATTGAAGATAATGCGCGTTCTGTCCGGTGATACCGTGGCATTCGCCACAGAGCACACGCTGAGTAAACCTAAAAGTCCTTTCATTAACAATGTTGGTTTCATCTGATTCTTCCTGAATTAGTTTACTGTTTTACAAGGTAAAATAAGGGTCTGGTCGTCTGTATTACTGTGGTTCGGCGGAGATATTTCACAGGTATTCTCGCCCCACTGCAGGCGCAATTTGCTGTCTTCCTGAATCCCACTGAGATACACATAACCGTCGTCAGCCACCAGTCCGACATCTTTGCCACTGGCCGTGTCCACCACGGTGACGCCCAGAGGAGGGAAACGACCATTTGCCAGCCTGACAATGCCGACTATCTGATAACCCTGGGTGGTATTCAGTTTTACATAACCGATGGCACCTTCGGTCAGGGTGGTGTTAAACACGGAGTTATTAATATCAATACCGTCGGGTAACTTATCGCTGTCTACCCGGACGGTAGAGGTGGTGTAATTGCTGACTGAATTCGTCACCGCAATCCCCATCTGATTGGTCACAGTGCGCCTGTCGCTTAGCGGAACACCGGCAATACCATCGGTATCCACCATCATTCTGGCATTATTGCCGTTGGTATTATCATGGAGCGCCATACCATGACGTGTGGCGGTGAACGAGCCATTCCAGCCCGCGGTCATTGAACGATATTCATTGGGCTGTACGCTGCCGTTAACGCTCAAACGGCCGTAGGGAGAGTAATGCTGGTAGCTGCCACGAAACGTGGGCTCTGCCTTGCGAAAATCGCTTTCGTCGCCCGCCGCCGAAATGTTCCAGCTATTATCGCGGTCTGAGGAATCGTAGTAAGACACCGTTTGGGAGAGACTGTCGCTGCCATTTTTCTGCATGCTCCAGGACAAGCTGCGGTTCTGCTCCAGCGGAATTGAAAACGAGAGATAGTACTGGGTTTCTTCTTTGTCATCCCACGTAGAGCGGCCAACTGACAATGAAGAAGAGATGCCTTTGAAACCGCTAATATCGAAGTTACGGCTAATGGAGACCGTATAACTGGTGCTGGCGGACTCGTCCCAATAGGTATTACGGGTCAGGTTGAGATAGGCGTTCATCGCCAGGGGTTCAATGTATTGGTTGAACGACAGCACGTAGTTTTCTTTCTGATTGTTCGTTGAATCATCACCGTTACGTGCCGACAAATACTCGCTCATGGTGACAAATTCTTTATCCGAGAAACGGTAGCCGGCAAAAGTGACCTGACTTCCCGTTGATTCGAATCGCTTGGCGTAGTTGACCCGATAGCTGTAGCCGCGCTGATCTTCATTATTTTCGTTATTGTCAGTTTGCAAAGTGGCCTGTGCACGCGTCACGTCGAAGGAAAGTGAGCCAAAGCTATTAAGGTTAACGCCCACACCGACTGTGGCCGCCTGGTAATCTTCAGCGGTCAGCAAGACCCCACCGTACAGCGAAGTATTTCCCGTCCATCCCCAGGAGAATTCACTGGTCCAGAATAGCGGATTATTGACGTCGGTATGGCCCACTGAGGTCGGTTTACCTGTCGACGCTTTGTAACGTACCTGTCCTTTACGCGTCAGGAACGGAATAGACGATGAACCGACCTGGAAGGTATTTTTTCGTCCATCTTCCTCTTCCACTGTCACATCAAGCTGACCCTGGAACGTGTCGCCAATATCGGCAATATTGAACGGCCCTGGCGGCACGGTAGTCTGGTAAACCATACGACCGTTTTGGGTCACTGTGACTTTGGCGTTAGTCTGCGCAATGCCGGAAATTTGCGGTGCGTATCCTTGCAAATCCGGAGGCAGCATATTGTCATCGCTCTCCAGCGAAGCACCCGTAAAATGGAACGTATCATACAGATCGGAATTCAGATCGTACTGGCCCAACGTCAGTTTCGAGGCAATAGACGGAATAGGGCGAAACAGATAAGTGCGGTCCATGCTGCTGTTGCTGTTCGTTGAGTGACCGTCTTCATAGGATTTGTCGTATTGATAATCAGAACGCAAACGCCATGCGCCAAGGTTGAAACCCAGTGTGCCGTAAGAACTGACACTCTGGTTTTTGTCACCGTCGTCGGGGGCATACTGGCTGGCATAAACGTTGTAATCCAGGATCATTCCTGCGATGCCGTCATCCCAGAACTCCGGCGGCGTCCAGTTGGTTGCCTGATATTTCATCCATGCCTGTGGCGCCACAATGGTCACCACCATCTCTGCTTTATCCAGCCGGATGATAAGTTCAGGCTTACTGGAAAAGTCCAGGCATCCTTGTTCGCCCGCGGCGTGCAACGATTGAATGAAGTCATCGGCAAACCCGAAAAGCAGTAAGTCCTTCTTTGTCAGGCAGATTTGTGACCCACTCTCGTTATCCGCTTTCACCCACTCGACTGACCAGGAATTCGGTAATTTCTTTTTGTTGATGTCTACTTGCACCACGTAGACACCCGGCGGGATAAATCCTTTTTTCTCAAACTGGCTGAGGTCGATATTTTCCTTATCGTCAGCATCGATCATACCGGTATTAAATTCTACCGCCCACGCAGGCATCGCCACAAACACGGCTATAAGTATCGGACACAGAGACCGTTTTATTAAATGAAGCGGTTTTTCTGGCTTTCGTTTTATAAACGTGATGTTCATAAAATCCTTTTCTCTTAATAAAAGGCCAAAAAGCCGGTGATGACCTCACCGGCTTGAATCACAAATTATTTCGTACGCAAGTGATTAGTTGTAAGCCAGAACATAGTTAACGTCAGTGGTTACGTTACCTGGTGTGGCTGTGTTTTCTGGGGATTCCATACGCGCTTTAAAGCTCAGGACCTGATAAGAGCTATCCGGTGCGAGAGTGATTTCCTGAGGTGTGCCCATCACCACATTTTCATTACCTGCAGTCAACAAACGTACGCCGACGTCTGTCGCCCCACCATAGTTACCTTCAGAGGTGTTTTTCAGCAGGTTAGTGGTTGCGTCTGCATTGGCTGAGGTAAAGGTCACGTCAACTTTGGAGATCGTCCCTAAGGTGCAGTCCTGCAGGTGAATGTTGACATCAACCGGCAGAGAATATTTATCACCGTTCAGCGCAGTATCAGCCACTTCACCCAGATTAATGGTCTGATCTTCGTCACCCGGCGCGATAGAGCATGGCGCGGAAATGACGATCCCTTCGAATGATATTTTACCGTGACCTTCATCGGCAGCGGAGGCACTAAAAACGGCGCTGGAAAGAAGGGTAGCAGTCGCGACTGCAAGAAGCGTCTTATTAAACATTGAATATAATCCTTTATACTAAATGAAATTTATAGTACTCAATAAATGAGCATACTAAACACCACGTTACGAATGTAATGTGGTTACGCAATGAGGAAATAAACGAATTGTTAAACAAAAACAATTTTTTTTAAAACTCATATTGTAAATTAAGTTTATCATGGCGATTGGTATTTATTGCATTAGTCAGACTGAATTATTAATTAAGGAAGGTGGTTTCATATTCGTGCTGAAAATACTTTGAAGGGAGATATCAGCAAGCGTTGAAGTATTTGTATGAGTTATGTTAGCTTAAACCGATTTTCTTTACGGCCTCAATGCATCGTCCTTTCGTAAGGAATCATACAGTTAAGTATCATGTGATAAAAAAAGTATTTATTTCATAGGTGAATTGTTGTTGAATATATATTCATTTAACAATCATAATTACAAGGTATGTTTTATCATTAAAAAAATGCGTGTGCTGGCTCTTTTTTTCGGTCTTTTGCGAAATATTGATGTAAAAGGGGGTCATGATGAACATGACCCCCTTCAGACTGCTGACAAAGAAGGAAAAAGCGTGGTTTTTCCTTCTTTGTGGTGAGCAGCCGAAAATCAATAAATTGATTTTCCTTGTTTTTTATTCGGTACCCTATGACAGATCTCATTCGTTAGAGGTTTGTCATCACTCTCAAGGGGGTCATGATGAACATGACCCCCTTTTATACCAACCATCTGAACTACATTAACCAGCGGGCAGCTCTTTTTACGCCTGTTCTTCCGCTATTGGCAGCGGCCAGCCGCCAAGACGCTTCCAGCGATTGACGATTTCACAGAAGAGTTGAGCTGTTTGTTCGGTGTCATACAGTGCGGAGTGCGCTTTGGCGCCGTCAAATTCCATGCCTGCGGCGATGCACGCTTTTGACAGGACGGTTTGACCCAGCGCGATCCCGCTCAGCGCTGCAGTATCAAAAGTCACGAAAGGGTGGAATGGGTTGCGCTTCAGCCCGGCACGTTCTGCTGCTGCCATCATAAAGCTGTGATCGAACGTGGCGTTGTGCGCCACCATGATCGCGCGATTGCATTCCCTATCCTTCATGCCTTTACGCACTTCTTTGAAGATGGCATGCAGGGCGTCGTATTCACTCACCGCGCCGCGTTCAGGGTCGTTCGGGTTAATGCCGTTAAAGGCCAACGCTTCGGGGACCAGGTTTGCGCCTTCGAAAGGCTCAACGTGAAAATGCAGCGTGCTGTCCGGCATCAGCCAGCCTTCCTCATCCATTTTTAACGTCACAGCCGCCACTTCGAGCAGTGCATCCGTTTTGGCATTAAAGCCTGCGGTTTCTACATCGATGACTACAGGATAAAAACCACGGAAGCGGTCGCACAGTGCGTTACGTTGAGCGTTGTCGGACATCAGGATCTCTTAGACTGGAAAAAATGAGCGCGCATTATGGCAAATTTTGCCGAATGTTGCAGTAAAGGCAGGTGTAAAAAGGGCGCTTACGCGCCCTGGAGAGTGATGACAAACCTCTAACGAATGAGATCTGTCATAGGGTACCGAATAAAAAACAAGGAAAAACCACGCTTTTTCCTTCTTTGTCAGCAGTCTGAGGGCGCTTACGCGCCCTGAGATGTTATTGACCGAGGCCTTTGCCCGCGTCTTTCGCTTCTATCAGTTCGATTTTATAGCCGTCTGGATCTTCGACAAAGGCGATGACCGTGGTGCCGCCTTTAACCGGACCCGCTTCACGAGTCACGTTACCGCCATTATTGCGGATGCGCTCGCAGGCTTCTGCCGCGTTATCGACGCTCAGCGCGATGTGACCATAAGCGGTACCGAGGTCGTAGCTGTCGACGCCCCAGTTGTAAGTCAGTTCGATCACCGCTTCTTCGGTTTCCGGGCCGTAGCCAACGAAAGCGAGGGAGTATTTATATTCCGGGTTTTCGCTGGTGCGCAGCAGCTTCATGCCCAGCACGTTGGTGTAAAACTCGATGGAGCGTTGCAGATCGCCAACACGCAGCATAGTGTGAAGTAGGCGCATTCTCTTCCCCTTAAACTATTGTTTGATAAACCAGAACATAGAGTATAGCGGCGGATAGCCGCCGCTATCAATGCGAGGATCAGAGAGTAGGGTAATCGGTGTAACCTTCCGCGCCGCCGCCGTAGAAGCTTTCCGGACGCTGAGGGTTCAGTTCGGCTTTACGCTCAAGGCGTGCGACCAAATCAGGGTTGGCAATGTAAGCGCGGCCAAATGCCACGGCATCGATCAGCCCTTTAGCGATCAGGTCTTCGGCTTTCTCTGGGGTATAGGCTCCCGCACCGATGATTGGGCCGTGGAAACGTTCACGCACTTTACGGCGGAACGCTTCGGTATACGGTTGGCCGCCAGCCCAGTCAGGTTCTGACATGTGCAGGTAAGCAATGCCGCGTTTACCCAGTTCTTCAATCAGGTACAGCGCGTCGGCTTCTTCATTCGGACCGTTGTCGGTGTTCTGGAAAGAGCCCATTGGAGAAACGCGAATACCGATGCGGTCCGCGCTCCACTCTTTGCTCACCGCATCGACCACTTCCAGCACCAGGCGAGCGCGGTTTTCTACGCTGCCGCCATACTGATCGGTACGATGGTTCGCAGAAGGTGACAGGAACTGGTGCAGCAGGTAACCGTGCGCAGAGTGCAGCTCGACCAGGTCAAAACCGGCTTCGCGGGCATTGGCCACCGCCTGGCGGAAATCATTGACGATGCCTGGGATCTCTTCGAGTTCCAGCGCACGCGGCGTGGAAGTGTCTTCACGAGTGGCGTTGCCATTGGCATCGCGCAGGGAAGTGCGTGTACCCGCGCTCAGGGCGGAAGGTGCAACCGGAGCCTGTCCACCCGGTTGCAGGCTAGTGTGAGAGATACGGCCGGTGTGCCACAGTTGGATAGCCATGTGGCCGTTTTCAGCGTGAACGCCTGCAGTGATTTTTTTCCATGCGGCAATTTGTTCCGGGCTGTGCAGGCCAGGTGCGCCAGCGTAGCCTTTCGCCTGAGCAGAAATTTGCGTGGCCTCAGAGATAATCAGACCAGAGCTTGCGCGCTGGCGATAATATTCACCCATCAGCGGCGTAGGGATATCGCCCGGTTCAATGCTGCGCAAACGAGTCAGCGGGGCCATAAAGACACGGTTAGGAACGGTAATTGCACCGACCTTCAGCGGGGAAAACAGTTTCTGTTGAGACATCGATAACTCCTGAATAGACCGGTCGTCTAGTGATTCATTAAATAAAAACGCCTGTTAACGCCCAGGCGCGGCAATCATAGTCTTTGCATGTTCGAGCGCGCTTTCCAGCGGCGTTGAACTGCGGGACATTTTGGCCTGAAGATTGGCGCCCAGCCATAAGGAGTAGAGTACTTCGGCCTGAGTATGGGCGTCACCCTGGAAGGTCAGACTGCCTTCCTTTCGGCCATCTTCAAGCGCATGGGTCAGCAGGACAATAATCTGGCTGGCCCCTTTGTTCATTTCTGTGCGCATCACTTCCGAGAGGTCACACACTTCGGCAGATAACTTTACTGTCAGACAGCCGCTGATGATGCCCTGCTGGCAAAACTGGTTCAGCGTATGCTGATAGTAGGCCAGAAGCCTGTCGCGGCAGTTACCTGCGCCGGACGAAAAATGCTCCACCAGACGGCGATGATAGTCGGCATAGTGTCGTTCCAGCATCGCCACACCAAAAGCTTCTTTAGAGCGGAAATAGTGATAGAACGACCCTTTCGGCACTTCTGCCGTTTTCAGGAGTTCGCTTAACCCCATTCCGGTAAAGCCGCGATGCATACACAAGGTCTCGCCGGTGGCGAGGATATGCTCGCGGGTGTCATGTTCGGTCTGTCTGCTCATACGGCTCACTTTAGTAGACCGATCGGTCTAATGCAAGAGGAAAATGAATGTGGCTGAGGGTGAAAGGGTGAGGGCACAGCGTTGTCATTATCTGCCCATTAAAAAAATCAGGAAAATCAATTCATTGATTTTCGGCTGCTTACCACAAAGAAGGAAAAACCACGCTTTTTCCTTCTTTGTCAGCAAGATAATGAATGTGGTTGCAGGATGGCGATTCTCAGGCTTCAATGAGAAGAAGCGATAAACAGGGGGCGGTGTGGCAGAACAACTGGAGTTTTTCCCGGTACAAAGCCCGTGCCGGGGCATTTGCCAGTCGGATGAACGCGGCTATTGCCGTGGCTGTATGCGTAGCCGCGACGAGCGTTTCCAGTGGCAAACCATGAGCGACACGCAAAAGCAGGAGGTGCTTCGCCTTTGCCGTCAGCGTCTGCTGCGCAAAATCCGCGCAAACAAACCCTCAGAAGCCGAAGATCCTGAGCAGCCCTCACTGTTTTGAGCGCAAATGTGCGTATACTCGATGAAATTTTTCTGTTGAGGAAGCTTTGATGGTTCAGCGTATTACTCTCGCGCCTAATGGCCCGGAATTCTCCCGTTTTGTGATGGGTTACTGGCGTCTGATGGACTGGAACATGTCCCCGCGCCAGCTGGTAAGCTTTATTGAAGAGCATCTCGATCTTGGCATCACCACGGTCGATCACGCCGATATTTACGGCGGTTACCTCTGCGAAGCGGCCTTTGGTGAAGCCCTGAAGCTTGCGCCACATCTGCGCTCCCGCATGGAAGTGGTCAGCAAATGCGGCATCGCCACCACGGCCCGCCCTGAAAATGCGTTAGGACACTACATCACCGATCGCGACCATATCGTTCGCAGCGCCGAGCAGTCACTGGTTAACCTGGCGACCGACCACCTCGATTTGTTGCTGATCCACCGCCCTGATCCGCTGATGGATGCAGACGAAGTGGCCGCAGCCTTCACTGAGCTACACCAGAGCGGCAAAGTCCGTCATTTCGGTGTGTCTAACTTTACGCCAGCACAGTTCTCACTGCTGCAATCCCGCCTGCCGTTTACCCTGGCGACAAACCAGATTGAACTGTCGCCTGTACATCAGCCGCTGCTGCTGGATGGCACGCTGGATCAGCTGCAACAGTTACGTATCCGCCCAATGGCCTGGTCTTGTCTGGGAGGCGGTAGCTTGTTCAATGATGAGAACTTCCTGCCGCTACGTGATGAGCTGGCTAAAGTGGCGGAAGAACTGAATGCCCAAAGCATTGAGCAGGTGGTTTATGCGTGGGTGATGCGTCTGCCTTCACAACCACTGCCTATTATCGGTTCCGGCAAAATCGAGCGTGTTCGTTCTGCCATTGCCGCCGAGTCGCTTGAAATGACCCGTCAGCAGTGGTTCCGCATTCGTAAAGCTGCGCTGGGTTACGACGTACCGTAAATCTGACTTTCCGCTCAAAAAGGTGTCGCTGGTTTAGACTTAACAGCGACACCTTTTTTATGGAGGTCTTCTGGTTATCTCAACCGATAAAGCGCGGTTAAGACGCCGGAGTCTCTATCGTGCCAGCCTGTGGCGCTTGTTCAAGCTGCGACAGCGAGCAGTATAACCGCCACACAATCGCCGCTAACTCCCGGGCCGCAGGCTGGTGGTGGTGACCCAGCGCCTCGTAAATTCGCTGCAATTCTTTCAGCGCTGAGGCCAGCGGGCGCTGCTGAACACCGCGCTCGCTCATCACATCCCGCAGCAAAGAGATGCAGAGGTCGCGTACCTGAACAAGCGGATCGGAGCGGGTTTGCCAGTCACGAAGCTGCCAGACGACATGGGAGCAGTTGAGTAACACCACACCCCAGCGTAACAACCAGCGTCTGGCCATTGCGTCCTGGCTGTTACTCAACTGGCTAATGTAGTGATACACCAGCGACTCAAATTCATGTTCGCTTTGCTGAGGATGGCGGCTGAGCTGGTCAACAAAATGGCGGCGTAATGAACGGATATGGCGTCGACTTTTGCGCGCATCGGAACCGGGCTTCAGTACCGCAAAGGCCAGCCACGCCAGACCGACCCCCAGAATCTTTGCCAGATTGTCGTTAAGGAAACTGCCAAAGTCATACACTGGCGGATTAGATACCGCGATAAACGAGCCCATAAAGACAATCATCTGCCCCCATAACCCGGCGAACTTCGGCATCTGCAATTTCAGCAATTGCATGGTGATAATCAGCGGGAACAGGAACAACAGGAACTGCCAGAGATCACTTATCTGCACCATCAAACCGAATTTCACCCCAAAACTGAACAGCGAGAGCAGCAGCAAGGTGCGCAGCAACAGCGTCAGCGAATTAAACGGTGAAGGGGAAATGGAATAAAGCACACAGCATATCGCCGCTAACGTCAGGGCGGCCGGGCCTGACGACCATTGCGCGTTGATAGCCCATGCGCCAACCATGACCAGTGCGATGAAAGTACGCACGCCATTGAGCAAAGCTTCGGCATGGTCGGTACGACGCGCCAGGGCAGGTGCCTTCGGAACATCAAACTCAGTGATGGCGGAGGCATTTTCCAACCGTTGAAGCCAGCGGCTGGACGACAAATAAAGTCGGCAGAAATAGCGCAGCCGATGCCAGAAGGCGTGGTGACGAAAATCCAGCGGATCGCCTGGGGCTAAAGGGGCAATAATTCGGGCTACGGTATAGGCATTCGCGTTGGGTTTTGCCAGCTCCGCAAACAGGTTTTCCAGTACTTCACGGGTATTTTCAGGCGGCGTTGACCAGTTCATCAACATACGGCGCAGGCTGGAAATCACGCTGGTTAAACGCAGTTGCTGATGAAGGAGATAGTTCAGCAAGCTGTTCTGGCGACGAAAGCGATAGTGGCTCCAGAACGCCTGGATGCGCAGCAGGTTCATGGTCAGGATCTGACCGATGACGCTTTCATGAGCGGTACGCACGGCATCGCTGTTTTCAGGTTGCCAGAGCAAACTCGCGTGTTCGAGGATGCGCGCATGCATTTTCTTCAGGGCTGTCAGTAGCGCGGTACCATCGGAAGTACTCGGCATGATCATCATCATCAGCGCACCGCTGATAATGCCCACAATCACTTCACAGACGCGTGCCTGGGCGATTTCCCACAGCTGCGAGGCTTCAACGAGATTAACCAAAGGGAAAGCGATGATGGCGCAGGTGTATCCGGCTAGCTGAAAAGCGTAGGCCACATTGTTCATAAACATGGCGCAGGCCCAGGTACAAAACGCTATCCAGGCGGACATGCTTAACAGGAAAAACCAGGGATCGGTCATGGTGTGCCCGGCAATTAAAATTGCTGCACAGGCACCGAGCAGGCTGCCGGCGATACGCCCGAAGCTTTTGCTGATAACGCCGCCGACAGTCGGGAAGCTCACGACCGCTGCCGACGTCATCGCCCAGTAAGGCTCATCCAGGTTGATGTAATAAGCGAAGCTTAACGCCAGACACATGGCGATGCCGTTTCGCAACGCATACCGCCACTGTGGGCGAGTCGCTTTAATCCACGGCAGCGTTCGCCAGTTCAGAGCCTGGAAAGTCATCATCAACCGCCAATCGACACGGTGCAGGTGGTACCTGAAACCAGCACGACATCGTCAGGCAGCTTATCAAATTCAATGCGAACCGGAACACGTTGCGCCAGACGAACCCAGGGGATCGTCGGTTTGACGTCTGCTACCAGATTATTTTCACTGCCCACGCTCTGATCGGAAATGGCGCGCCCGATGCTGGCTACGTGACCCTGTAACGTATTGCCGTTGCTGTACAACACGATACTGGCTTTATCACCGGCCTGAATGTGCCGCAATTTGGTTTCTTCAAAGTAGCCCACGACGTAAAACGAATGGCTATCGACAAGGGCGAAGACAGGGCGGCCGACGGAAGCGTAATCGCCAGCCCGCGTGGACAGATTAGTGACCCAGCCGTCGACAGGGGCTTTGACCTCCGTTTGGCTGAGCTGCCATTTGGCATGCTCCAGTGCCGCGTTAGCCGCATCGGCACTGGCTTTTGCTGCGGTAACATTGGCTTTCGCT
The DNA here is from genome assembly GCF_047713085.1 of Pantoea sp. sgz302252. Taxonomy (NCBI): domain Bacteria; kingdom Pseudomonadati; phylum Pseudomonadota; class Gammaproteobacteria; order Enterobacterales; family Erwiniaceae; genus Pantoea; species Pantoea sp. sgz302252. The sequence continues at coordinate 56,300 of NZ_JBLFJW010000004.1, read as the reverse complement.
GCTTCCGCGTCAGCTTTCGCCGTTTGCAGGGCAATATTGACCGTATCCAGGTCTTCAGCCGAGATGAAATTTTTCGGCAGGTCGCGGCGTCTGTCGGCTTCGCGGCGTGCTTTCATCCTATCCGCATCGGCCTTATCCATGTCGGACTGGGCTTTTGCTTTATCGGATTGCGCTTTTGCCAGCTGGGCTTCCGCATTCATCACTGCGATGCGAAATGGCGTCTGATCCAGGCGAAAAAGAGTATCGCCAGCATTCACCCGTTGGTTATCACGAACGGTCAGTTCAATGATGCTGCCAGACACTTGAGGGGTGATGCTGACCTGCTCAGCGCGAATTTTACCGTCGCGAGTCCAGGGTGATTGCATGTAGTAATTCCACATCAGCCAGACAGCAATCAGCGCGAGCGCTGCAACCAGCAGCGTGGAGAAATATTTTAGTTTTTTCATCAGGCTTCGTTACCACATCACGATCAGAAATAACGACAGGCAGACTGCCAGCGCGAACAAAGAGAGATCCATCAGCAACGGATGCCAGACGTCACCCGCGTACATCCAGTCGCGCAATTGACGATGGGCAATGAGCCAGATGAAGAAACCGGGTAACACCGCTTTGAACAGCGGTGGGAAGTAAATGGATGCCCCGACGAGCAAGTCCTGGAGGGGAAGTCCGGTGCTGTTTAACGTCAGATTCACGGGCAAAAATCCTTTGCAAATGCGTTATCGCTGGTTGAATGGGGCTGCGCGAGAGAATTATTATCAGTGTAAATCATTGTGTCAGTCTGCAAGGAAGCGGTAATACATTTGTTTTGAATATTTAAATGCTGCACACTATTCTAAAATCAGTATAATAACTTAGCAAGCTAATTATAAGGAGATGAAATTGGAATCGCCATTAGGGTCCGATCTGGCACGATTAGTGCGCATATGGCGTGCTCTGATTGACCATCGCCTCAAACCTCTGGAATTAACGCAGACTCACTGGGTCACGCTGCATAACATTCATCAGCTCCCGCCAGAACAGTCGCAAATTCAACTGGCTAAAGCGATTGGTATCGAGCAGCCGTCTCTGGTTCGTACGCTGGATCAGCTGGAAGAAAAGGGCCTGATTTCGCGTCAGACCTGCGCCAACGACCGTCGTGCTAAACGCATTAAACTGACTGAAAAAGCAGAGCCGCTGATTGAAGATATGGAGGCGGTGATCCGCAAAACCCGGGGGGAAATCCTTTCCGGTATTTCGCCGGAAGAACTGGATTTGCTGCTTGGACTCATCCGCAAACTGGAGCAGAACATCAACGATCTGCAGTCCAGAGACTAATATGAACAGAAGAGGCCCTGAATTTCAGGGCCTCAGACTGCTGACAAAGAAGGAAAAAGCGTGGTTTTTCCTTCTTTGTGGTGAGCAGCCGAAAATCAATAAATTGATTTTCCTTGTTTTTTATTCGGTACCCTATGACAGATCTCATTCGTTAGAGGTTTGTCATCACTCTCAGGCCCTGAATTTCAGGGCCTTTTTCTTTATTAAGCCTGCCAGGCTATCACCTGGTTGCGCCCATTCTCTTTTGCCTGATACATCGCTTCGTCTGCTCGCTGAACACAGATTTCCTGTGAGGCCTCTGCTTGCGTCGCGGTATAATCAGGGCACTAATAAGATAGTTATGCCAGAGCGAAGTAAAGTGACGGCTTAGATTATCGATGATTAATAAATGCATACCGCCATAATGACTGGAGTACAGCCACGATAATGCGAGCATACTGACAGTAAAACCGATAATTAAACTAAGGATAACCATGTGATTCCGCAACGTATGAATTTCGCTGTGACGATATTCATACAGAATTATTGATGCCATGAATAATGCTGCCATCATAACATTACGGAAAAAGTAGTAGATAAACGCATCGTTATAATTCACTTTGGCGATAGGCGAGCACAGTAACCAGTCGGTATAGCTGCTTAACGTTCCCAGCATCAGCAGCGCAGAGCCGCCGAAGGCACAGGCAATGGCCATCAGATACAGACGGTGTTTATCGCAAAGATATTTCATCACCATAAAGCTGGCGATCAGGATATGAAACACCATTAAAAAAATGGTCATGACAGGGAAAAGCGTTGGCATTGTCGCAGGAATACGATAAATGACCTGGCTGGAAAAAAGATTTAACAGCCCAACAGCAAGCACTGAGCAACCAAAAAAGAACAACAACCGATTAATCGGGAAAGACGAGTTTACAAGCATGTTAATTTCCTGGGGGTATGGCATTACAATGTGCAAAGCCAAAAGCAGGCGTAAGCCTGAAACGTTTTGAGTTTATTTCGTTACAGCGTAATGAGTATTGCGCAGGCGAAAATATTAATTCGCTCAAGTGCGAGGATATTTTTGGATATGTAAAGTAAGCAAGATATTTGTGGGGAAATAACGATAAGCGTGAGGAGACGTAAAAAAAACAGTGTGTGGCCGAGTGGCCACACACGGGAACATTAACGAGGGGACACCGTCACCTGGCTGCCGTTGCTTGCCATCACAACACGCTGGCCAGCAGAGAAACGGGTATCACCCTGTTTCTGAACCACCATGATGGTGTTGCCATCGTCTTTGCGGATTTCCAGCTCAACGCCCTGAGTTTTGTTCATTGCGCTCTGAACACCCTGGCCGGCAACGCCGCCTGCCACTGCACCCGCCGCCGTTGCCAGTGAACGGCCTGTGCCGCCACCCACGGTATTGCCCAGGAAGCCACCGAGGACTGCGCCGCCGATAGCGCCGATGACGTTAGCATCATTACCACCCTGAATCTGGACTGGACGTACGTGAACGATAGTTCCGTAAGTCACATTCTGAACTTGTTTGGCTTCGGATGCGGAATACACGTCGCCAGACAAGCCGCTGCTGCTGACACAACCCGCGAGCGTTAAACCGATCATTGAAACGGCCAATACACGTAACATCATTTATGAATCTCCTGTTCACCAAGTAACGCTCTTGAGAGCATCCTTACCTCGCAATTATATGGTATTTATCCCTCGGGGGTCATATGTTCTGCGCGGATATAATGAAAATTATAATTGGAATCTTCTTAACCAAACGTCAACGGCCGCTTCACCAGTGAAGAAAGCAGGGGCACGAGAGATTTTGTGCGCGATTGTTAAATTTTATTAGCCGGTCGTGGCATTGAGAAAGACTTTATGTTTCAGTGTGCTTTTCGGTCACAACTAAGGAAGGCGTATGAAATCGGGTCGTTATATCGGCGTAATGTCAGGTACCAGCCTTGATGGGGTTGATGTGGTCCTCGCAGTAATGGATGACAACATGGTGGCGCAGCAAGCCAGCCTTTCTTACCCCATTCCCTTTGCGCTGAAAGAGGCCATTCTGGCCATTTGCCAGGGACAGCAATTAACGCTGTCACAATATGGTCAGCTCGATACTCGCCTTGGGCACCTGTTCGCTGATGCGGTTTTAACGCTGATGGCGCAGGAAAATCTGACGGCCAGCGATGTCGTTGCCATCGGCTGTCACGGGCAAACCGTCTGGCATGAGCCTGACAGTGATGCGCCACACACTCTTCAAATCGGTGATAACAACATTGTGGCCGCTCGCACAGGCGTTACGGTAGTAGGGGATTTTCGTCGTCGCGATATGGCGCTGGGTGGGCAGGGCGCGCCGCTGGTTCCTGCCTTTCACCAGGCATTACTGGCGGACCCGCTTGAGCGTCGCGTGGTGCTGAATATTGGCGGCATCGCAAACCTGTCACTGTTGTGTCCTGGCTTACCGGTAAAAGGCCATGATACCGGGCCTGGAAATATGCTGATGGACGCGTGGATCTGGCGTCAGTGCGGTAAGCCTTATGATAAGGATGCTGCATGGGCGAGTAGCGGAAAAATCAATCTGCCTCTTTTACAGGAGATGCTCAGCGACCCGTGGTTTGCCTTGTCTGCGCCGAAAAGTACGGGGCGCGAATATTTCAATTACGGTTGGCTCGAACGTCAGTTGGCGAAGCATCCGAACGTCAGCGCGGTCGATGTCATGACCACGCTGACGGAACTGACAGCGGTGACCATCAGCGAACAGGTCCTTCTGAGTGGCGGCTGTGAGCGGCTGTTAGTCTGTGGTGGTGGTAGCCGTAATCCTCTGTTAATGGCTCGTCTTGCTGCGCTGCTCTCAGGAACCGAAGTGTCGACCACTGACGAAGCCGGTGTCAGTGGCGATGATATGGAAGGCCTGGCGTTTGCGTGGCTGGCATGGCGTACCCTGGCAGGACTGCCTGGCAACCTGCCATCCGTTACGGGCGCCAGCGAAGCAACCGTCTTAGGCGCAATTTTTCCTGCCAACGCCCCGCAGAATCAGAGTTAACTGACTGAGTCATTCTGGCAATGCCAATAAACTAGAAGTGTTATGGGAGGGCATCTTGCCCTCCGGGACCGGGACAGCCTTAAGGCAAGCTAATGAAAAAACTCCTCCTCGCAATTGTACCCCTGATGCTCTCCGGATGTAGTTATTACAGCCAGTTCGTTGAGCGCATGAACACCGACACGCTGCAATACCAGTGTGACGAAAAACCGTTAACCGTTCATCTGAACAATACCCGCCAGCAGGTCGACTTTATTTACGACAACCAACAGCAGACGCTGACTCAGGGCATTTCGGCTTCTGGCGCACGTTACACTGACGGTATTTATGTCTTCTGGTCGAAAGGCGACTCCGCGACAGTCTACAAACGCGATCGTATCGTCCTGAATAACTGTCAGTTACAAAATCCGAAGCGTTGAGATTTTGCCGAGGGCAGCGCACAATAGCGCTACCCGAAGACAACACTCTCAAAAGCCATGTCTGATAACGACGACCTGCAGCAAATCGCGCATTTGCGCCGTGAATATACCCGTGGCGGCCTGCGCCGCCACGATCTTCCTGCTGAACCTTTGGCTTTATTTGAGCGCTGGCTCGGGCAGGCCTGTGAGGCGAAACTCGCCGATCCCACCGCCATGGTCGTCGCGACCGTTGATGAGAGCGGTCAGCCGTACCAGCGCATCGTCCTGCTCAAGCATTATGATGAAAAGGGGCTGGTCTTCTACACCAATCTCGGTAGCCGCAAAGCACATCACCTTGAGCAAAACCCTCGCATCAGTTTGTTGTTCCCATGGCATACGCTCGAACGTCAGGTGATGGTGACCGGCAAAGCGGAACGCCTCTCTACCCTCGAAGTGGTCAAATATTTCCACAGTCGCCCACGCGACAGCCAGATTGGTGCCTGGGTTTCGAAACAATCCAGCCGTATTTCGGCGCGCGGCATTCTGGAAAGCAAATTCCTCGAACTCAAGCAAAAGTTCCAGCAGGGCGAAGTCCCGCTGCCGAGTTTCTGGGGCGGATTCCGCGTCAGCATTGAGTCGATGGAGTTCTGGCAAGGGGGCGAACACCGCCTGCACGATCGTTTTCTCTACCAGCGTGAAAGCGACGCCTGGAAAATCGACCGACTCGCGCCGTAATTGCGTATTTTGTTGTTTTAAGCGCTGGCACAACACGGGCTGGCGTTTTATTCTATGACCCTTTCGCATCTGGCGAAACGTCGTGTACCGGCTAAGGTGCAGTCTGTTTTATACATGGAGACTTTGATGGCGAGCAGTAACTTGATTAAACAATTGCAAGAGCGGGGCCTTGTGGCTCAGGTGACGGACGAGGAAGCGTTAGCAGAGCGACTGGCGCAGGGCCCGATCGCGCTCTATTGCGGCTTCGACCCCACCGCTGACAGCTTGCATTTGGGGCATCTCGTTCCCCTGTTATGCCTGAAACGCTTCCAGGAAGCAGGTCACAAGCCAGTGGCCTTGGTAGGCGGAGCAACCGGTCTTATCGGCGATCCGAGTTTCAAAGCGGCCGAGCGTAAACTGAACACCGAAGATACCGTTCAGGAGTGGGTTGAGAAAATCCGTAAGCAGGTGGCGCCGTTCCTCGATTTTGATTGCGGCAGCAACTCCGCTATCGCGGCCAACAACTACGACTGGTTTGGCGGCATGAACGTCCTGACCTTCCTGCGTGACATCGGTAAACACTTCTCTGTGAATCAGATGATCAACAAAGAAGCGGTAAAACAGCGTCTGAACCGTGATGACCAGGGGATTTCCTTCACCGAATTCTCTTATAACCTGCTGCAAGGTTATGACTTCGCGTGCCTGAATAATCTGCACGGCGTTGCGCTGCAGATTGGCGGTTCCGATCAGTGGGGCAACATCACCTCAGGTATCGACCTGACGCGTCGCCTGCATCAGAATCAGGTGTTCGGTCTGACCGTTCCGCTGATCACCAAAGCTGACGGCACCAAATTCGGTAAAACCGAAGGTGGCGCAGTGTGGCTGGATCCGAAGAAAACCAGCCCGTACAAATTCTACCAGTTCTGGATTAACACCGCGGATGCGGACGTTTATCGCTTCCTGAAGTTCTTCACCTTCATGGATATTGCTGAAATCAATGCGCTGGAAGAAGAAGACAAAAACAGCGGTAAAGCGCCACGCGCACAGTATGTGCTGGCGGAAAATGTCACCCGTCTGGTGCACGGTGAAGAAGGCCTGGTGGCGGCAAAACGCATCACCGAAAGCCTGTTTAACGGCACGCTGAGTGACCTGAGCGAAGCCGATTTCGAGCAACTGGCGCAGGATGGCATGCCAATGGTCGAAATGGAGAAGGGCGCTGATCTGATGCAGGCGTTGGTGGATTCTGAGCTGCAGCCGTCCCGCGGTCAGGCCCGTAAAACCATCGCGTCTAATGCTGTCACCATCAACGGTGAAAAGCAGATTGACCCGGAATATACCTTCGTCGACAGCGACCGTCTGTACGGCCGTTACACGCTGCTGCGTCGCGGTAAGAAAAACTACTGCCTGGTGTGCTGGAAGTAATTTCCAGGTGAAGTCATTGCACGGTGGCGCAAGCTTACCGGGCCTGCACGCCATCGTTTATCGGTGTCTACGTATTTCCAGGCCTGCGCAAACGAAGTGCCGCCAGGCATTTCTCCGGGCAAACAAAAGGCCGCAGCGGCGGCCTTTTTTACGTCTTTCGAAAGCGATTAACTGATCCCTTCCGCCGCCAGTGCCGCTGTCACGCCTGGGCGAGCTGCCACGCGAGCCATATAGGCCTCGATATTCTTCAGCCCACTCAAATCCAGCTTCACCGCATGCGCCCAGCGCAGAACGGTAAACAGGTAGGCGTCAGCAATGGTGAAGCGATTGCCGCTGATCCACTCTCCGCCGCGTAAGGATTCATCCACATAGCCCATTTTCTTCTCAAGCAGTGAGCGCACAGTCGGTTTGTAATCTTCTGGCGTGTCCGGGCGGAACAGCGGCGTGAAGCCTTTGTGCAGCTCGGTGGCAATGTAGTTAAGCCATTCAAGCGTTTTGTAACGCGCGATGCTGCCAGCGGGCGCCAGTAGCTGGCGGTCTGCTTTGTTGTCTGCGATGTACTGCATGATCGCCACGCCTTCGGTCAGCAGCGTATTGTCGTCCAGAAGCAGGGCAGGCACCTGACCTTTTGGATTGACCTGCCAGTAATCCTCACCGTTCTCCAGTTGCTTCTTCGCAAGATCGACACCAACCAGCGAAAAGTCCATTCCGCTTTCACGCAGCGTGATGTGTGAAGCCAGGGAACAGGCGCCGGGTTTGTAGAACAATTTCATGATGAACTCCTTTAGACAGAGGTGTGCCTCTATCCTAGTGTGCTGACAGATAAAAAAAAAGCCGCTGAACGTGTCAGCGGCTTAATTAATTTTGTTTCCCGGAGGGGTTAAGCAGTGGCGGCTTCGCGAGCTTTCTCAGCAGCATCATCGCTCAGGGTCATACGGTTCAGTTTTGGTGCAGTCAGTAGCATCAGTACAGCGATAACCGCGGTGGCGATACCAATCTGCATGAACACATGGCCGTAGACATTCAGAGACAGCAGTGGGTCAGTCACGTTCTCAGGAACGGCCATCAGGTTCGCAATTTTACCTGCGATGATGGCTGCACCCGCAGTGGTCAGGAACCAGCTACCCATGATGAAGCCCATCAGACGCTGTGGAACCAGCTGTGCCACCATCGCCAGACCCAGACCGGAGATCATCAGTTCACCGATAGACTGCAGTGCGTAGCTCAGGATCAGCCAGTTGACAGACACGATACCGGCGTCAGTTGCAAACTTAGTCCCCAGTGGCAGCACCAGGAAGGCACCGGAGCACAGGACCATACCGATAGCAAATTTGTGCGGCATCGGCATACGGTCGCCCATCTTGTTATAGATAGCGGCCAGAATCGGGCTACCAATCATGATCCAGAATGGGTTCAGGGCCTGGAACTGCTCTGGCTCGAACGCGATACCCAGGATGGAGTGCTCAACGTTACGGATAGCGAAGAAGTTCAGGGAAGTCGGCATCTGGCTGTACAGCACGAAGAACACAATCGCTTCAACCATCAGGATGAACGCCACGATCATTTTACGACGTGCAGCACCCTGCATCGCGAAGGTTTCTTTGGCGAAGACACAAACGATACCCAGAGCGACAACGCCCAGAACCATACGAGCGATGCCCTGGTTATGCAGCAGCCAGGTAGCGATAGCGACCAGAACCACAACACCTGCGAGGGTTGCCAGCAGTTTACCGTAGTTAACCGGTGCGAAGTCAGGTTTAGAACCGTAGTTTTTCACCCACTTCTGGCAGAACGCAAAGTTCACAACGGTGATCAGCATCCCGACAACGCTCAGTGCGAACGCAGTGCTCCAGCCGTATTTCGCGGCGAGCCAGGGCGTTGCCAGCATAGAGAAGAAGGAACCGATGTTAATGGACATGTAGTACATGGTGAATGCACCGTCCAGACGCGGATCATCCTTGTCATAGCAGGTAGACAGCAGGGAAGACGGGTTCGCTTTGAACAGGCCATTACCGACAGCAATGGCGGCCATACCCATGTAAACCATACCGGCATCGTGGCCAGAGAAGGCCACCATCGAATAACCGATAGCCAGCACGATGGCACCCAGCATAATGACGCGTTTGGTACCCAGAACTTTATCACCCAGCCAGCCACCGACGGCAACCAGACCATAGACCAGAGCACTGAAAGAAGAGAACAGTGTGATGGAGTCTGCTTCGGACATCCCCAGTTGTTTAACCAGGTAAACAGCCATAATCCCTTGCAGGCCGTAATAACCAAAACGTTCCCAAAGTTCGATAGAGAAAATGAGATAGAACGCTTTAGGTTGTTTGAAAGCGTTCAGACTGACGCTTTCTGTTGGTTTGTTGTTTGCAGTAGACACATATACCTCTTTTTTTAAGTCCCGCAGTAACGGGGGTCATCCGGCGTGACGATCGTGGAGTCATCCGCCTTATAGTTATTCTTGGAGGGGAAAACGGCAGGTAATGTTCACTATCCTGGTCCATCACACAAGTGCTTTGTAATATTCTGTTACACATATCGAAGGCGTTATAATCGTCCGTTCATACAAATGTTATTCAGCGTTTAACTTCGCCGTTTCGTTTCTTCCAGATTTTTTCACTGTTGAAGTGGGGGTTTTATCGGCAAATGGCGATATGTTCTGCTGGTTTGTCCGTATTGCAGTGATATAGGCCAATAATCCGAAAATTAGTGGTGATATCTCTGGTTAAAAAACGGTTAACCACTGCATCGGCAAAGGCTTAAGCGTTTTCTCGTAACGATAATTTAACGTGATGTTATCGAAGTGATCTGTGTCACATTTGTATGGAAATTTTCGTTGAGAAAAAAACGATTAACCGGCCTGGGCGGTAAGCGGCCAGATCATCAGTTAGTCTTAGGCGTGATGTGTGGTCAATAAGACGGCAAAATCGCCGTGCGGGAACACGGCGTTGGCAGGGTCAGGCGTCGGTCTTCTCTTTGAATTCGCAAAGGTCTTCAATCAGGCAGGAGCCACAGCGGGGTTTGCGCGCAATGCAGGTATAACGTCCGTGCAGAATAAGCCAGTGATGACAATCCACTTTAAACTCAGCGGGAACCACTTTGAGCAGTTTCTCTTCGACCTGCTCGACGTTCTTACCGGGCGCAAAGTTAGTGCGGTTGCAGACGCGGAAGATGTGCGTATCGACAGCAATGGTTGGCCAGCCAAAGGCAGTATTTAGCACCACGTTCGCTGTTTTACGTCCGACACCGGGCAGGGCTTCGAGCGCCGCGCGATCTTCTGGCACTACGCTGCCGTGTTGTTCAATCAGGATTCGGCAGGTTTTAATCACGTTTTCGGCTTTGCTGTTAAACAGGCCGATGGTTTTGATGTACTCCTTCACACCGTCCACACCCAGCGCCAGCATGGCTTCGGGCGTATTGGCAACAGGGTACAATTTTGCAGTGGCTTTATTGACGCTGACGTCCGTTGCCTGCGCAGAAAGCAGCACGGCAATCAGCAGCTCAAACGGCGACGTAAAATTGAGTTCGGTCGTGGGGTGCGGGTTGTTGTCCCGCAATCGCGTGAGGATTTCCTGACGCTTCTCTTTGTTCATTACGCTTTCCCTGTCGTGGTTTTCACGTCCGGCGCCACTTCACAGTGATTTCTCACCGCGCTGGCTTTTTGTTTGGCCCGCTGATCAATCAGGTATTTTACGGCCAGCAGCATGCCAAGGCCAATAAAAGCACCGGGTGGCAGCATTGCCAACAGGAAAGGGGTATCGGTGTGGAAGACTTCAATGCGCAGCACTTTCGCCCAGCCGCCCAACAGCCCATCAGCGCCATCAAACAGCGTGCCGTTGCCCAAAATTTCGCGCAGCGAGCCCAGCACGAACATGGCGCAGGTTGCCCCCATGCCGATGGAGAATCCATCCAGTGCTGAAAGCATCGGCCCTTTTTTAGCCGCAAAAGCTTCGGCGCGACCGACCACAATACAGTTGGTCACAATCAGCGGAATAAAAATGCCAAGAGACTGATACAGCCCGAACGCATAGGCGTTGATCAGCATCTGCACACAGCTCACCACCGAGGCGATGATCATCACATAAATCGGGATACGAATTTCGGACGGCGTCCAGCGGCGAAGCAGCGAGATAAACAGGTTGGTCAGCGTCAGCACCAGCGTCGTTGCCAGGCCGAGACCGAGGGCGTTCGTCGCGGTGGAGGTCACCGCCAGCAGCGGGCAAAGACCCAGCAGTTGCACCAGTGACGAGTTGTTTTTCCATAATCCCTGGACAATAACGTCTTTAATTTCGCTCATGATTTACTCTTCGCAGGGGCTAAGTTCGTTGATCTGTGAGGGCAGGGTTTGCGCATACACCCCAGCACGCTTAACGGCATTCACTACGGCACGAGGGGTAATCGTCGCGCCAGTAAACTGGTCGAAATCACCGCCGTCTTTTTTCACTGCCCAATGACTGTCGTCCGCACCATGAATCATCTTCCCGGCAAAGCGAGTTATCCAGTCGGAATGGCGCATCTCGATTTTATCGCCAAGGCCAGGTGTCTCATGATGTTCCGTCACGCGCGAACCCAGTACTGTGCCGGTAAAGTCGGTACCGACCAGAAGCTGTATGGCTCCGGAATAGCCGTCCGGGGCGGTTGCTTCCATCACCACGGCGACCGGCGTGTCGTCTTTACGGGCGATATAAATCTTGTGGCTGCCTTTGCCAAGCGTTGGCTCGGTGACCACATAACAGCTTTTCAGCAAATCGTTATTATAGCGATCCTGCGGGACCACCTGGTCGAACAGGGCCATTTGCTGTTTAGCAGACTGCTGGTCGATGGTGCTTTTGGTCATCTGGTTGATGACTGCCGTCGCGCCCGTCGCGCCAGCGGCGAAAAGGGCAAGGGTGATACCGTGTTTGCGAATAGTCGTCAGCATGGTCTGTCTCAGCGATGTCCGTAAACGCGTGGGCGTGTGTAGTAATCAATCAGCGGAACGGTGATGTTCGCCAGCAAAGTGGCGAAAGCTACGCCGTCCGGATAGCCGCCGAAGCTGCGAATCAGCCAGACCAGCACGCCAGCCAGGGCACCGTAGAGCAGACGCCCCCGGTTAGTGGTTGAGGCCGTGACCGGGTCAGTCAGAATAAAGAATGCGCCCAGCATGGTTGCGCCTGAGAGCAAGTGCATCTGCGGCGAAGCAAGGCTTTCTGGCGAAAACACCCATCCCAGCGTGGAGCAGACCGCCAGCGTCAACAGGAAACTGACCGGAATGTGCCAGCGAATGGTGCGCTGCCACAGCAGGAACAGCCCGCCCAGCAGATAGGCCGCGTTTACCCACTGCCAGCCAATGCCCGCCAATGCGCCCTGATAAATGGCCGAATGCATAATCTCGTTCACGCTATGACCCGCGTGAAGCGACGTTTTAAAAGTATCGAGCGGCGTGGCCTGGCTGATGCCATCCACACCCATACGCAGTGTGTTGATATCCGCGCCTGTGGCAGTGTGGCCGGCAAAAATAATCTGCAAAGTGTCCAGCAGGTCTGGCGTCGTAATCGCGATGTCATGCGGCGGAAGCCAGGAGGTCATTTGCACCGGGAAAGAAATCAGCAACACGACATAGCCAATCATGGCCGGGTTAAACGGGTTATGCCCAAGACCGCCATACAACTGCTTGGCGATGATCACTGCGAAAGCTGTGCCGAGGACAATCATCCACCACGGCGCGAGCGAAGGAATACTGACTGCCAGTAACAGGCCTGTCAGTAACGCTGAGTTATCAGCCAAGGACTGAGCCATGTTCTGTTTACGCAGACGTACGATAGCGGCTTCCGCAACCCAGGCGGTCAGGCTGGCGATCACGATTTGAACGAGGGTGCCCCAACCAAAAAGCCAGGTCTGAACGGCGATGCCCGGAACCGTCGCCAGCAGGACCAACAGCATAATGCGTGAGGTCTGGCGATGGTTGTGGGTGTAAGGAGAGCTTGCGATTTTAAAAACCATTTATTCCTCGTTCACTGCCTGTTTTTCTGCTTTGCGTGCTTTCGCACGGGCGATAGCCGCTTCGACGGCGGCTTTACGCGGGTCGACGTTTTCAGCCGTAGGTTCATTGGCTGCTTGTTGTTCAGCTTTGCGAGCTTTGGCGCGAGCGATTGCAGCTTCAACAGCTGCTTTGCGTGGATCGACCGCTTCAGCCGCTGGTTCAGCAGGAGCCTGCTGTTCAGCTTTGCGAGCTTTAGCACGAGCGATTGCAGCTTCAACAGCTGCTTTGCGTGGATCGACCGCTTCAGCAGGAGCCTGTTGTTCAGCTTTGCGAGCTTTGGCGCGAGCAATTGCAGCTTCCACAGCCGCTTTATGCGGATCGGCAGATTCGCTGGTTGATGTTTCTGGCGCGGTATTCTGCTGCTTTTCTGTCTGAGCAGCACGAGCCTGAGCTTTACGAGCTTCGCGGGCGGCGATAACTGCGCTGTTATCCGGCTTTTCGCCAGCCTGAATGACAATTGGCTCGTTGGCCTGTTGCTGCTTTTCACGTACGCGGTTCAGGGCTGCATTGATAGCATCCTGACCCCTGGCGGCAGGTTGAACGGCAGCCTGTTTATGGCGCTCAAGTCGGGCCGCTTTTTCACGCTCAAGGCGTTCCTGACGAGCTTCAAAACGCGCTTTGGCGTCGGCAGCACGCTTCTCTTCCTGACGAATCGCAGCAATCTCGGCTTTCTCCTGGCGGAAATACTGCACCAGAGGAATATTACTTGGGCAAACCCAGGCACAGGCTCCGCATTCGATGCAATCCGCCAGATTGTGGGCGGTTGCTTTATCGTGCTGCTGGCCTTTACTGAACCAATAGAGCTGCTGTGGCAACAGATCGGCAGGGCAGGAGTCGGCACAGGCGCTGCAACGGATACAGCTTTTCTCTTCCTGGGTTTCGCCGATTTCATTCGCGGAAGGCGCCAGCAGACAGTTGGTGATTTTAACGACGGGCACATCCAGCCACGGCAGGGTAAAGCCCATCAGCGGGCCGCCCATGATCACCATCTGGTCAGAAGATGCGCAGAAACCGGCGTCTTCAAGCAGGTGACGAACAGGCGTGCCGAGGCGCGCCCAGACGTTGCCAGGGCGAGAAACGGCTTGCCCTGTCAGCGTCACAACACGCTCAGTCAGCGGTTCACCATCAATGACTGCACGTTTGACGGCAAAAGCGGTGCCGACGTTCTGCATCAGCACGCCGATATCGGAAGAACGGCCACCGTGAGGGACCTGTTTGCCGGTCAGAATTTGGGTAAGTTGCTTTGCGCCACCGGAAGGATATTTAGTTGGGATAACGCGCAGGCTAATGCCATGCGTTCCCTCAAGGACGGCACGCATCATGGAGATCGCCTGCGGTTTGTTGTCCTCGATGCCGATCAAAACCTGCTTAGGCTGCAGGATATGAGCAAGAATGCGCACCCCTTCGATGATTTGCGCCGCGCAGTCCTGCATCAGACGATCGTCTGCGGTGATGTACGGTTCGCATTCCGCCGCATTGATGATCAGCGTGTCAATTTTGTCGCCGCCGCCGCGCAGTTTTGTTCCTGTCGGGAAACCTGCGCCACCCAGCCCGGCCACGCCAAAATCGTGAATCCGTTCAATCAGCGCTTCACGGTCTTTCTGCTGCCAGTCGCTCCAGCCGTCACGCTCAATCCAGATATCTTCGCCGTCGGCTTCGATAATCACGCTCATCTCCGCCAGAGCGGAAGGATGTGCGGTGGAGTGGGGGGCAATGGCGACGACGATGCCAGACGTTGGGGCGTGAATAGGGAGCATACGGCCCCAGCCGCGCGTCAGCGGTTGCCCACGCAGCACGCGATCGCCGACCGCGACACTCAGCTCGCCTTCGCTGCCAATATGCTGCTTCAGCGGAATGACGTAGCGTTGTGCCAGAGGAACCTGGCGCAGCGGGGTGCCATTGGACTGGGTCTTCATTTCCGGCGGATGAATGCCGCCATCGAAGTCCCAGATTTTGTCCTTTCTGAACGCGGAAAATAACTTAAGCATGGTGTTCCACAGGAATAATACGGACCGGAATGGTTTGCAGATCCCACTTCCAGTTTTCGGTCGTCTCGACGACCGGGCGTAATTCAATACACTGCGTTGGGCAAGGGGCTACGCAGAGATTACAGCCGGTACAAAGGTCGCTCACTACGGTGTGCATGGCGCGAGTCGCACCGACAATGGCATCCACCGGGCAAGCCTGAATGCATTTGGTGCAGCCGATGCAGTTAGGTTCGTCAATGACGGCGAGCATACGTACTGGCTCAACGGCTTGTTCATCGCCGTCAATCGGCTGCGGCTCCACATTAAGTAACGTGGCGATTTTGAGCATCACCGCTTCGCCGCCTGGCGCACAGCGGTTAATTTTTTCGCCATTGCTTCCTACGGCTTCCGCATAAGGATGACAGCCGGGATAGCCGCACTGCCCACACTGGCTTTGCGGCAAAATTTCATCAATTTTTTCTACGATCGGGTCGTCTTCAACCGCAAAGCGGCGCGAAGCATATCCGAGAATGCCGCCAAAAATCAGGCCGAGCAGGCTAAGGGCGGCGATGGCAATCCACACTAACGTCATTACAACTTCACCAGTCCACTAAAGCCCATAAAGGCCAGAGACATCAGGCCTGCGGTTATCAGCGCAATGGCGTTACCCCGAAACGGAGCAGGCACATCGGCGACAACGAGGCGTTCACGGATGGCGGCAAACAACACCATCACCAGCGAAAACCCGACAGCGGCGGAAAAGCCGTACAGCGCGGATTGCAGGAAGTTATGCCCAAGGTTGATGTTGAGCAGCGCTACGCCAAGTACCGCGCAGTTGGTGGTGATCAGCGGCAGGAAAATACCCAACAGACGATAAAGCGCCGGGCTGGTTTTACGCACCACCATTTCGGTGAACTGCACCACCACGGCGATAACCAGAATAAAGGCCAGCGTGCGCAGGTAAATCAGGTTGAGCGGAATGAGGATCCAGGTGTCTATCAGCCACGCGCAGACCGAGGCCAGCGTCATCACGAAGGTGGTGGCGAGCCCCATTCCCATGGCCGTTTCCAGTTTTTTGGACACGCCCATAAACGGACACAGTCCAAGGAACTTCACCAGGACGAAGTTATTCACCAGAACAGTGCCGATAAAGAGCAGCAGGTAATCAGTCATATTGAGCCTGAAACGAAAAAAAGCCGCCCATTATCGGTCAAACCGCGTCAGGCGACAACAGATTATCTGTAGGGTTATTACGGGTTCACGAAGGTGCGTTTCACGCGGGCTGAGCGCTTAAAGTAGGGCACCAGCAGTGCGGTAGCCAGCAGCGGAAACAGCAGTTGACGCAAGGCCAGGGCATCGGAAACCGGCGCAAAGGCGAACGTTTTCACAGCCAACAGGACCATGATAAGTAACCAGATGATGTAATGTTTGGGCACCAGTTGACGACGTTTAAAGAAGGCGGCTGTGAGCCACAGGGTGTAGCACCACATAGCAATGCCGAACAAAAGTGAGAAGCCGATCAGTGCCAGGTTTGTCGTGCTCAACATCTTCAAATTGGCGACAAAGAGAACCCCGATAAAATTCAGCGTGGTCAGGGTGACACTTATCAGCGCCACCAGAAGCCATGCCAGCGGGGCCAGTAGCCAGCCCCCAATACGTTCTGCGGGTTGTGTTGTCATCACTACTCCTGAAAAGCGTCAGTCAAAAAGCAGGTCGGGAAGTATAAGCAACTGACGCGACAGAAAACAGTGTTTATTGCACGTAACGCCAGACTGTTTTGGGCACCTGGCCGATATCGAACAAGCGGCCGCCAGACACCAGTTCCGCGCGGCGATGATCGGCAGCACGGTACATATTGACGATTTCGTGGGTATCACTGATTGAGTAATTAAGGTGATCAAACAGTTTTTCCAGATTTTCGAGGGAACTTATTTTTCGGAATTTTAATAAATAGTCCTGAACGGTCATTTAGCGCGTTTCCATTTTATCGTATTGTATTTATTGGGTAAGAATAACCCTCTTTCAGCATTATCTGGCGGTTTACAGCCAAATGAGCTCGGGTAACTCGAACAGATTATTTCGGCTATAAATACCAAAAACAAGGACAGAAAGAGGTTCTGACAGTGTAAAATTTAAATTAAGAACTTTCTTGGGTAATAACAGGCGCCAGACGGCGCCTGGGAAAGAAGGTTAACGCTGTTCACCACGAGTGGCAATCACGTTTTGATACCAAAAAAAACTCTTCTTACGTTTTCGGGCAAGATTCTGATTATGATCAACATAAACGAAGCCGTACTGCTTTTTGTATCCGTTTAACCAACTGAGTAAATCAATAAACGACCAGGGATAATATCCACGCACATCTGCGCCTTGCTGCATTGCGTTTTCCATTGCCTCAATATGCATTTTTAAATAATCAATGCGTGGATCATCTACAATCTCACCATTAATTATCGGGTCTTTTGCGCCCAGACCATTTTCCGTGATGTACATCGGAACATTGCCGTAGCGTTCGTTGATCATCATGATGCCATCGGTCAAACCCTGCGGCCAGATTTCCCAGTCCCAGTCGGTGTATACGCCATTCGGGTTACGCACAAACTTGAACAGATTTTTGAAGCCAAATTCGTTGCCGCTGTTTGGTTCGCCATCATGGTTGCTGGCCGTTTTGGTTTCATCTGGGTTGGCGACCACCGTTTCACGACGATAATAGTTAAGCCCAATGAAGTCGCAGAGGTGATTGCGCAGCAGTTCGTCGTCGCCAGCTTCAAAGTGCGGAACGCCCCACAATGCCTGCGTTTGTGCCAGCAGCGCCTGCGGATATTCCCCTTTTAACACTGGGTCATACAGCCAGTGGGTATGAATCGCATCGGCAATGTCCGTCGCAATTTTATCTTCGGCGCTGTCAGTCAGGGCAGTGTGCGGTTGCAGCACGTTCACAAAACCAATCTGACCCGCCACGTTCATTTCACGGAACGCTTTCACCGCCAGCGCGTGAGCGATAAACACCTGATGACAGGCCTGAACGGCTCTTGCCGGGTCACGGACAGAAGGAGGGTGGCTACCGGTAATGTAACCATGACCGATAAACACGATGGTTTCGTTGAACGTTGCCCACAGCTTCACGCGGTCGCCGTAGCGGGAATAACACAAGCGCGCGTATTCTTCGAAGGCTGTCGCTGTGGAGCGAACTTCCCAGCCGCCTTCATCCTGCAAGGCCTGCGGTAAATCCCAGTGATACAAGGTAATCATCGGCTCGATGTTATGTGCCAGCAACGTGTCGATCAGGTCGCTGTAAAACTTCACGCCGGCTTCATTCACCTTGCCACGTCCCTCAGGCAACAGGCGAGGCCAGGAAATAGAAAAACGGTAGCTTTGCAGCCCCATTTCCGCCATCAACGCGACATCTTCCTGCATGCGGTGATAGTGATCGACGGCGACATCGCCATTGGTGTTTTGCCAGGTGGTGCCGGGGAGATGAGAGAACACGTCCCAGATGGAAAGACCTTTGCCGTCTTCGTTGTGTGCGCCTTCAACCTGATAAGCGGCGGTTGCCGCGCCCCAGAGAAAGTCTTTCGGAAATACAGCCATGACATGCTCCTTATCGATGAGATAACGAGAGTTTACGAAGTCAGGCTTTGAATCTGCAACCGGTTTCAGAAACCGGTTACATAGTTGCGATCGCTATCACTTTCTGCGGTGATTTATTTAGGCTGATTCGCCACGGCAGGGGGCTCAGGGGCCTTGTAGTTGTCAATATGATGCGCTGCAACCAGCAGCAAAACGCACACTCCCAGCACAATCCAGCCAACCAACTCGACGATGCGATTAAATACCATAGTCATAACAATCACTGTCCCAAAATATCCAGATTGCAAATGTTACCAGGAACATGTGATCCATGCCAGGGCCGGAAGCGCACAAAGTGTCTCTTTTTTGACCTTTTGCCGAAAGTTGCGCCGATTGCGCAAATCGAAGGGGGATAATGTTAATAAGGAGTTGTGAGGTGCCGGCAGATGTTGTGAAATGACAGACCTCCACAGATGAGGGCTACAAGATGAGCGACACTATCCGCGTCGGATTAATAGGGTACGGCTACGCGAGCAAAACGTTCCACGCGCCGTTGATTAGCGGCACGCCGGGCATGGAACTGGCGGCTGTTTCCAGTAGTGATGAAGCGAAAGTTAAAGCGGACTGGCCGGGCGTTAAAGTGGTCTCCGAACCCAAACATCTGTTCAATGATCCGAGCATTGACCTGATTGTTATCCCCACCCCCAATGACACGCACTTCCCGTTAGCCAAAGCGGCGCTGGAAGCGGGCAAACATGTGGTGGTCGATAAGCCTTTTACCGTGACACTGTCACAAGCGCGTGAGCTGGATGCCCTGGCGCGCAGCCTTGGGCGCCTGTTATCCGTGTTCCACAACCGTCGCTGGGACAGTGATTTCCTGACCGTCAAAGCGCTAATCGCCGAAGGCACGCTGGGTGAAGTGGCTTACTTTGAGTCGCATTTCGATCGTTATCGCCCTGAAGTCCGTAACCGCTGGCGTGAGCAAGGCGGCCCGGGCAGCGGCATTTGGTACGATTTAGGCCCGCATCTGCTCGACCAGGCCATTTCACTGTTCGGCTTGCCGGTCAGCCTGAATGTCGATCTGGCGCAGCTGCGCCCTGGCGCGCAATCAACCGACTATTTCCATGCGGTACTGACTTACCCGCAACGTCGCATTGTGCTGCACGGCACTCTGCTGGCAGCCGCCGAAACGGCGCGTTATATCGTGCACGGTTCACGTGCGAGCTATGTGAAATACGGTCTGGATCCGCAGGAAGAACGCCTGAAAAACGGGGAGCGACTGCCGCAGGAAGACTGGGGTTATGACATGCGTGATGGCGTGGTGACCCGTGTTGATGGCGAGGAACGTCTCGAAGAAACCTGGTTAACCGTTCCGGGTAACTATCCAGCTTACTACGCAGGGATTCGGGATGCGCTGAACGGCAGCGGTGAAAACCCGGTGCCAGCAAGCCAGGCCATCCAGATTATGGAACTGATTGAGTTGGGCATTGAATCGGCGAAGCATCGCGCGACGCTGAGTTTGACCTGATTCCCGCCAAAAAACGAAGCCGCTCATTGAGCGGCTTGAGAGTAATGACAAACCTCCAACAAATGAAGATTTGTCATAGGTCATCGAACAAAAAATAAGGAAAATCAATTCATTGATTTTCGGCTGCTCACCACAAAGAAGGAAAAACCACGCTTTTTCCTTCTTTGTCAGCAATCTGAAGCCGCTCATTGAGCGGCTTTTTTTATGCAGAATGGCAATCAGGCTGCTTTTACTTTCTCAATCAACGCCTGTTTTTCCTGAGCGGAGAGAAAAGCAATTTCCAGCCCATTGATCTGCGCCTGACGAATTTGCGCCGCAGACAAGCCTGCTTCCGGAGCCGCGATTTCATACTCGTGAATGATATCGACACCCTGAACCGCAGGGTCATCTGTATTCAGGCTCGCCAGAACGCCGTGTTCGAGGAGCGTTTTCAGCGGATGGCGTGCAAGCGTTGGCACAGTGCTGGTCTGAATGTTTGACGTCAGACAAGATTCAATCCCGATGCGTTGTTCCGCCAGGAAGTCCATCAATGCGGGATCTTCAACAGCTTTCACACCATGTCCAATACGTTCCGCCCCAAGTTCACGGATGGCCTGCCAGATACTTTCCGGGCCAGCTGCTTCACCAGCGTGAACGGTAATACGCCAGCCCGCATCACGAGCGCGGTTAAAGTGATTGAGGAACAGGCTGCCCGGGAAACCGAGTTCGTCACCGGCCAGATCAAGGGCAGTAATGCTGTCGCGATGAGCGAGCAGGGCGTTAAGTTCTTGCTCGCAGGCGGTTTCGCCAAAGGTGCGGCTCATAATGCCAATCAGATTCGCTTTGACCGGGAAATCTTTGCAGCCTTGCTGCACACCCGCAATAACGGCTTCTACCACACCGGCAACAGGCAGGCCGTGGGTCATAGCCATATAGCCGGGGGAAAAACGCAGTTCGACATAGTGCAGGCCATTACGTGCAGCATCTTCGATGTTTTCATAAGCGACGCGGCGGCAGGCATCAAGATCGGCCAGCACTTTCACGCCCCAGTCGAGTTTACTGAGGAAGCTGACCAAATCGGGTTCCAGGCTGGTGACCTGAACATGAGGACGTAATGTTTCCACGGTGGTGGCAGGCAGAACAATATTATGCTGGCGACCGAGTTCGAGAATGGTTTGTGCGCGGATGTTGCCGTCAAGGTGGCGGTGAATATCAGTCAGGGGCAGGTCTTTATGAATCATGGTCGCACTCTTTTTTTAGGTAAAGTGCGACTCATTATAAATTCAAATACGTTCAAAAAGCTATTTTGCGCAACTAAAAATAGCGTTGCGCAACTTAATTAGCGAACGGCATGCAGCGCGTTGATTAAGCCCTGAACACCTTTTTCGAGTTTGCTGCGTGGGCAACCGGCATTAAGACGTACAAAGCCATTACCTTCTTCGCCGTAGGTATAGCCCGGCATGATGGCGACTTTCTGTTGCTCAATCAGCACTTTTTGCAGCAACTTGTCGTCAATGTGCAGTGGGCGAAGGTCAATCCAGGCCAGGTAAGTGGACTCCGGCGGCTGCCAGTTCAGTTCAGGAAAAGCGGCGTTCAGCTCACAGGCAATAAAGCGCATGTTGCCTTGCAGGTAATCACGCAGCGCATCCAGCCAGTCTTCACCTTCGGTATAGGCCGCAATATGGGCCACCAGAGCAGGAACCGAAGGGGAAGACAACCCATCGCGACCTTTTAAGGCGTTGAGATAAGCCGTGCGTGAGGTCTCATTGCCAATCAGGCCATAAGCCCCCGTCAGTGCCGGGATGTTGAAACTTTTGGAACCGGAAGTGAACAATGCCCAGTCATTACCCGCCACGTCACACCATGGAATGTGTTGACGACCATTCCAGGTCATATCCATGTGAATTTCATCGCTGATAACGCGCACACCATGTTTCTCACAGAGTGCCGCCATGGTGGTCAGTTCTTCACGCGTCCAGACTTTACCGGTGGGATTATGCGGACTGCACAGCAGCAGGATTTTATTCTCTGGCTGAGAGAGCGCCGTTTCCAGCAGCGTCATGTCGCACTGCCAGCCTTCGGCTGTTTGATGCAGTGGCACCGCAGCGACTTTGCGACCGTTACCTTCAATGGCTTTATAAAACGCATCGTAAGCCGGGGTTTGAACCACGATGCCGTCACCGGCATTCGACCACTGGCGGATCAGTTCGGCCACCATATAAATCACGGAAGGGCCGTACACCACGTGTTCAGGGTTGATGCGGCTGTTGAAGCGTTGCTGGTACCAGTGCTGAATGGCGCCCAGAAACTCGTCGTTTTTCCAGCGGCTGTAGCCCAGCACGCCGTGGCTCAGGCGCTTGCTGATGGCGTCAATCACGCAAGGGGCCGTGGCGAAGTCCATATCCGAAATGGTAAAGGGCAGAAGATCGGCTGCGCCAAAGCGGTCGGCAACGTAGTCCCATTGTGTGCACCAGGTGCCGTGGCGATCGATAACCGTCGAGAAGTCAAACATCGGAAACTCCATTTCAGTCAAACAGGAGGGGAAAACATTGTCCCCCTTCAGGGCGAAGGGGGAAAGGGGAATTACGCTTCTACACTGTGCATCAGCGTGGCAATTTCATCTTTAACCGACTGAACCTGAGTGCCGATGACGACCTGCAGGCTGGTCTGGTTCAGCTTGATAACGCCAATGGCGCGGTTGGCTTTCAGCGCAGCGTCATCGACTTTGCTCATATCAATAACGGACAGACGCAGACGAGTCAGGCAGTTGTCGAGGCTGGAAATATTATCTGCTCCGCCCAACGCAGCAAGGATTGCCGGAGAGTTGTAACCCGATTTACCGGCCACGCCTGCAACTGCTGTTTCAACCGCACTTGAAGTGTCAGTATCACGACCTGGGGTCTTGATGTTGAAGCGAGTAATCGCGAAGCGGAAAATGGCGTAGTAGGCCACAAACCAGATAGCCGCCACAACCGGCACCAGATACCACTTGGTCGCCAGACCGTGCAGGATACCGAAGACCACAAAGTCGATAATGTTGCCGTCGGTGTTACCGATAGTCACACCCAGCACCGCCATGATGGTGAAGCCCAGACCCGTTAGCAGCGCGTGGATAACGTACAGCACTGGAGCCACGAACAGGAACAGGAATTCCAGTGGTTCAGTGGTGCCGCCAACCACACAGGCGATCACGCCGGAGATCAGCAGGCCTTTAATTTTGTGACGGTTTTCAGGGCGAGCACAGTGATACATCGCCAGCGCCGCACCAGGCAGGCCGCCGAGGAATGCCGGCATTTTACCCTGAGACAGGAAGCGGGTCGCGCTTTCAGAGAAACCGTGAGTAGTCGGGCAGTTCAGCTGCGCCTGGAAAATGGTCAGTGCGCCGCTTACCGAATGGCCGCAGACGTCCATCGTGCCGCCCGCTTCGGTGAAGCGAATCAGGGCTACCAGAATGTGGTGCAGGCCGAAAGGTAACAGCAGACGCTCACCGGTACCGAAAATCATCGGACCAAACTCGCCAGCGCCGTTGATAACATAGCCCAGGCCGTTAATGCCTTTAGCAAAGAAAGGCCAAATCATTGGGATCGCCAGACCAACCAGACCCATCACCACGGTAGTGATAATAGGGACGAAGCGGGTACCGCCGAAGAACGCCAGCGCATCTGGCAGGCGGATAGCGTGGAAACGGTCATGCAGCAGCCAGACGATAACGCCGCAAATTACCGCACCCAGGATCCCGGTGTCGATGGACTGAATACCGATGATGTTCTGGATGTTGTTTGCTTTCAGCACCAGCGCATCGGTGGTCGGCAGAATGCCTTTCGCGGTCAGGGAAAAGTTAACCGCCAGGTTCATCACCGCATAGCCAACGAAACCGGCAAAGGCGGCAACGCCTTTGTTGTCACGCGCCAGGCCCAGTGGGATGGCGATACAGAACATCACGGGCAGGAAGGTAAAGGCGAAGGAGCCCATTTTCCCCATCCAGATAAACACGGCCTGCAGGAATGGCGTGTCGAGCCACGGAAGCAGAGTGGTGACGTCATGGCTGCTCAGGGAGCTGCCAATGCCCATCATGATCCCGCAGAAAGAAAGAAGGGCTACCGGCAGCATAAAGGTCTTGCCTAGCTGCTGGAAAAACTCCCAGAGAGTAATTTTGGGTGCTGCTTTTGTCGTCATGTAACGACTCCTTAACCTGGAGAAAAAGTTGCTGTTGTTGGTTTTTAGAACACGGATGACAAGATAAAACGTTTAACCCAATTTTAGTGCGAGCAATATCACATAATCGTACGATGATTAGGTTTATAAAGGTAACTCATTGATAAAACGTTTTAGCACATGCAGGGAGTGGCTCGCGGGTTATGGCTATCGCAAAGAAAATCACCATTAACGATGTGGCACATGCGGCGGGCGTTTCTGTTGCGACCGTGTCATTGGTGTTAAGTGGTAAAGGCCGTATTTCGCAGGCGACAGGGGAAAGGGTTAACCACGCGATTGAGCAACTGGGGTTCGTGCGTAACCGCCAGGCAGCCTCACTGAGGGGCGGGCAGTCCGGGGTGATTGGACTGATTGTCGGCGATCTCTCCGCACCCTTTTATGCTGATCTGGCCGCTGGGCTGATTGAGTCGCTGGAGTCGCAAGGCAAAATCGTGTTTCTCACTCAAGGTGGGCGTAAAGGCGAGCACATGTTGCAACGCTTTGATGCCCTGGTCTCCCAGGGCGTAGACGGCGTGGTGATTGCCGGCGCTGTAGATAGGGCTGCGGAGCTGCGCGATAAAGCCGATGAGAACGCGATTCCGCTGGTGTTTGCTTCGCGGGCCAGCTATCTGGACGATGTCGATCTGATTCGTCCGGACAACATGCAGGCCGCGCAGTTGATAACCGAACATCTTATTCGTCGTGGGCACCAGCGCATTGCGTGGCTGGGCGGCCAAAGTGCATCGTTAACGCGTGCTGAGCGGGTTGGCGGCTATTGCGCCACGCTGCTGAAATTTGGCTTACCGTTTCACAGTGACTGGGTGGTGGAGTGTGAAACCAGCCAGAAACAGGCCTCACAGGCGTTATCAAAATTATTACGTCACAACCCAACGATTACTGCTGTGGTCTGTTACAACAGCGTGGTGGCGATGGGCGCATGGCTTGGCCTGATGCGGTCCGGCTGGCAGAGTGGTGAAGAGGGCGTGGACAGCTACTATGACAAACGCGTGGCATTGGCGGCATTTGCGGAAGTCCCTGAAGAAGATCTTGATGATGCGCCAATGAGCTGGGTGATTACGCCTGCGCGAGAAATGGGGCAGCAAGTGGCGGAACGAGTCCTGCAAAGGATAAGAGAAGAAAAGAGCGCGGCGCGTAATCAGATTATGCCGCCGCGTCTGGTCAAACAGCAGTAATACCGGCAGGCTGGCTGCCGGTAGTCAGACTTAATCCGGGCTGTCTGATGGGGTTTCCGGGAGATCAGCCGGTGGCTGAGGAGCAGCTTGTCCCGGCTGAGCCGGAGTTGCATCCCCTTGTGGTACTGGCACCGCGATATCCGGTACACCAAACATGCCAACGAAATCAGCCAGCGGCATTTTGTCACCGTTCAGCGTGACCTGACCGTTAGCATATTGCAGGCTTGCCTGAATATTGTTGTCCTGCTGAGTGGTAATGCGGAACATCTGTCCCATTGCCGCCAGGCCTTTTACCTGCTGGCTGGCGAGCTTCTCAGCATCCGCCTGCTGATAGCCTTCCAGACGCGCGACCTGAGTCATAAACTCCGTCGCCATATCCATCGGGATAACCAGTTTGCTGTCGAGCGATTTCACGCTGCGATCCACTTCCTGCGCCAGCGTTTGCGGTGCGGTGGTGGCCTGTGACGGATCTTTCAGGAACAACGACAGATTAAAGGTGGTTTCACCCTTGCTGTTTTTCCAGCTCAGCGGCGCAATGGTCACCACTGGCTCGCCTTTCAGCAGCAGCGGCAGGGCACCGAAGAAGGCTTCAGTCACTTTCTGCTGATACACTTCCGGGTTCTGCATCACGTCCGGCTGGCCTAACAGCGCCTGAACCTGGCCGCTATACTGCTGGCTGAACTGGTGCCAGGCCTGGCCATCAATCTGGCCGACTTTCAGCGCCAGCTTGCCGCTGCCCATATCCTGACCCTGCAGCTTCAGGCTGTTGAGGGTGTAGTTCAGCGTGCTATCGATGGTTTTGCCGTCTTTCGACAGGTCGGCATTGCCGTCGAGGGTCGTGCCTTCCATCACCGCCAGCTCTTTGCCTTCAACGGCAATGGCCACTTTATCCAGCGTCATTTTCTGGCTGCCGATGCGCTCATTGAAGCTGGTCAGCTTGCTGTTGCCTTCGGTCTTCAGATTGTTGAAGGTTAACTGCACCTTCTGATTGTATTCATTAACCGCATTCACCAGGCCGCTTTCGGCATTGCCGCTCAGCGACAAAACGTTACCTTGCTGGTCGGCGTTAAGTTCGAACTCACCACCACTGAACGCAACTTTCTCTTCGCCTTTCTCGTCATTCAGCGCTTTGAGACTGATGTCCGAACGGGTGTCGCCGGAGTAGCTGATGCGGGTGCTGATATCAAACGGCGACTGGCCTTTTGCGATATCAAACAGATGTTGGCTGGCTTCATTTTTCACCAGCACCGTGTCGACGGTTGCCATCGCCGGCGCGAGGTTAAAGTGTTTCAGCGACGCTAACGGGAAGGGGCCGTGAGAGACATTTTCGTCCAGAACGACAGTCTGGTCCGGTTTGAGCCAGCTGCTTTTCGCGCCATCTGCCGGTTTGACAACCATCTGCAACTGGCTGCTGAATACGCCGCGCTGATAGTTCTGGTACGCCAACTGCAGACCTGCTTCCGGTGCATTGCTTGCGAGCTGCGCATTTGCCTGCGCAACCATATCGGCGATGCGGCCTTCAAGTTGCTTACCGGTATACCAGGAGCCCCCGGTCCATACCACTCCTAAAGCCACAATGACGCCAACGGCAACCAGCGATTTTTTCATAGTGTTTGTCCATAAATGAAAACAGGCGGATAAACCCAGCCCCAGACTGATGACAAACCTCATGCCAGCACGGTAAGAGAAGATGCCGCCAGATAATAAAAAGGAAAATCAATCGATTGATTTTCGGCTGATAATCACAAAGAAGGAAAAACCACGTTTTATCCTTCTTTGTCAGCGATTTCAGGCAGCCTCAAGCTTAGCAAGAGTTACCTGAATGTTCAGTATTTACTTAAGCTTATTGTAAACGCGGGCTACGCGTCCAACGCCGCTCAGACTGACCGGAGACTCGTTCGCAGCCACAAAAGCAGATTCACCCGCTTTCAGGGCCAACTGCTGCTCGCCTTTACGCAGAACCGCTTCGCCTTCCACACAGAACAAGATCGCCGCGCTTTGTTGCGCCACTTCCGCGCCAGCGGTGTTGAGGTCGTGCAGGGAGAAGGCGAAATCGTCGACCGGAATCGGAAAGTCCAGTTCCGCACCGTGTTTGGCGGGTTGCGTCAGCAACTCTGCGGCGGGTTTCGGGGTGAATTTCACATTCGCCACCAGTTCCGGAATATCAATATATTTCGGCGTCAACCCTGCACGCAGCACGTTATCCGAGTTCGCCATCACTTCCAGCGCCACGCCTTGCAGATAAGCATGCGGCGTTTCAGCAAACAGGAACATGGCTTCGCCTGGATTCAGTTTCACCACGTTCAGCAGCAGCGGAGAGAACAAGCCGCTGTCATCCGGGTAGAACTGAGCGATAAAGCGAATGGTCTCCCACGGCTCGCCCTGTTGGCTGTTGAGTGCCGCTTTCAGCACGCCCAGCGCACGAGATTTTTCTTCGCCTTGCATATTGAGCAGGCTGGCGAACAGCTGGCTCAGACGCTCAGCGTTGGGCTCCTGCAGGAAATGCGCAATAGAAGTATGGGCACCAGACACCGGCTGAAGCAGAGAAACGATATCGGAGAACTCGCGGAAGGCGTTCATCGCGAGGTACGGGGTGAGGGCGAACACCAGCTCCGGTTTGTGATTAGGGTCTTTGTAGTTACGCTCTGCCGCGTCCAGCGGAATGCCAGCAGCGTTCTCTTTGGCAAAACCTTCTTCAGAAGCTTTCTTGTTCGGGTGAACCTGAATCGAAAGCGGGTTATCAGCGCAAAGCACTTTAAACAGGAACGGCAGTTCGCCAAAACGGGTAGCAACTTCGTTGCCCAGCAGCGCGGATTTATCGGCATCTATGACATCACGCAGGCTCTGCAGCTGGCCGTTAGCATCGGTGATTTTTGAGCTGCTCTTCGGGTGCGCACCCATCCACAACTCTGCCATCGGCAGGTGTTCCGGGTTGGCGATACCGTAGAGTTCCGTTAACGCACTTTTGCTGCCCCAGGCATAGTTCTGCACGGAGTTAATGAGTTTTTGCATTATCAAGCCCTGTATTCAAAGGAATTATCTGCCGTTATTAAACCAATAAACCGCGCGGATGTAACCCACTCCCGGAAAAAGTCGTCCTTGTCTCAGTTTTTGTTAAAAAATTGTGTAGGATAAGCGGACTCGCTTTTCCCAGGGCAGGCGGAACGTTGCCCGATAAATAATCAGCTAATGTCGTAAGTGAGAGCACAATGTCGAACAAACCTTTTGTCTATCAGGATCCTTTTCCGCTGAAAAAGGATGACACTGAGTACTACCTTCTCAGTAAAGACCATGTCTCCGTGGCCGAATTCGAAGGCCAACAAATCCTCAAAGTTGACCCACAGGCGCTGACGTTGTTGGCCAAACATGCGTTTCACGACGCATCGTTCATGCTGCGTCCGGCGCATCAGCAGCAGGTCGCGGATATTCTTAACGACCCGGAAGCCAGTGAAAACGATAAGTACGTGGCGCTGCAGTTCCTGCGTAACTCGGATATCGCGGCGAAAGGCATTCTGCCGACCTGCCAGGACACCGGCACGGCCATCATTGTTGGCAAAAAAGGCCAGCGAGTCTGGACCGGCGGCGGTGATGAAGCTGCGTTAGCACGCGGGGTTTACGACACCTACATCGAAGACAACCTGCGTTACTCGCAGAACGCGCCGCTGGATATGTACAAAGAAGTGAACACCAGCACCAACCTGCCCGCACAGATTGACCTCTACAGCGTAGACGGTGACGAGTACAAATTCCTCTGCATCGCCAAAGGCGGCGGTTCAGCGAACAAAACCTATCTGTACCAGGAAACCAAAGCGCTGATCACCCCGGCGAAACTGAAGAATTACCTGGTGGATAAAATGCGCACCCTGGGCACCGCGGCTTGCCCGCCGTACCACATTGCGTTTGTTATCGGCGGCACGTCCGCAGAAGCGACGCTGAAAACCGTTAAGCTTGCCTCCACTAAGTATTACGACGGTTTGCCAACCGAAGGGAACGAGCACGGTCAGGCGTTCCGCGACATCGAACTGGAAAAAGAACTGTTGCTGGAAGCGCAGAATCTAGGCCTGGGCGCACAGTTCGGTGGCAAGTACTTTGCCCACGATATTCGTGTTGTTCGTCTGCCACGTCACGGCGCATCCTGCCCGGTCGGGATGGGCGTGTCCTGTTCCGCAGACCGTAATATCAAAGCGAAGATTAACCGCGAAGGCGTGTGGATCGAGAAACTTGAGCACAATCCGGGGAAATACATTCCCGAAGAACTGCGCAATGCAGGCGAGGGCGAAGCCGTACGCATCGACCTGAACCGTCCGATGAAAGATATTCTCGCCCAGCTTTCTGATTTCCCGGTATCCACGCGCTTGTCGCTGAACGGCACCATCATCGTGGCGCGCGATATTGCCCATGCCAAACTCAAAGAGCGCATGGACAACGGTGAAGGGCTGCCGCAGTACGTGAAAGATCACCCAATCTATTACGCAGGTCCGGCGAAAACTCCGGAAGGTTATGCGTCAGGTTCACTTGGCCCAACCACCGCAGGGCGTATGGATTCGTATGTTGATCAGCTTCAGGCGGAAGGCGGCAGCATGATCATGCTCGCCAAAGGCAACCGCAGCCAGCAGGTGACCGACGCGTGTCATAAACACGGCGGTTTCTATCTGGGCAGCATCGGCGGCCCGGCCGCAGTGCTGGCGCAGGGCAGTATCAAGAGTCTGGAATGCGTGGAATACCCGGAACTGGGAATGGAAGCTATCTGGAAAATCGAAGTCGAAGACTTCCCGGCGTTCATCCTTGTGGATGACAAAGGCAACGATTTCTTCCAGCAGATTAAACCTGGGCAGTGCTCTGCCTGTCTGAAATAACCCTCTCGCCCGGCGGCGCTCACGCTTGCCGGGCCTACAATACAGGTAGGCCCGGTAAGGCCACGCCGCCACCGGGCATTTCAAAGAGCGCACAAAGCGCCATGCAGGCAACCTGAAGTCAACAATACTTATTCTTTGAAGCCACGTGAGCCCATTTATTCACCTCATTTTGTTATCAAGGAGCAAGTCATGACCACCAATCGCCGCGAAAGCGACTCCATGGGCGCCATCGAAGTCCCGGCGGACAAACTCTGGGGCGCACAAACTCAGCGCTCGCTCGAACACTTCCGCATCTCAACTGAAAAAATGCCTGTGGCACTGATTGCCGCGCTGGCGTTAACGAAACGCGCTGCCGCCAAGGTGAATCAAGACCTTCAACTGCTGCCCGCTGAAAAAGCCAATGCCATTGTGGCTGCCGCCGATGAAGTGCTGGCAGGCAAACATGCAGATGAATTCCCGCTGGCTATCTGGCAGACCGGTTCCGGCACGCAAAGCAATATGAACATCAATGAAGTGCTGGCGAACCGGGCCAGTGAGCTGCTCGGTGGCGTGCGCGGCATGGAACGTAAAATTCACCCGAATGATGACGTGAATAAAAGTCAGAGCTCCAATGACGTTTTCCCGACGGCCATGCACGTGGCAGCCGTCATTGCGCTGCGCGAACATCTCATTCCGCAGTTGCAGGTGCTGAAAAAAACGCTGAACGACAAAGCCAACGCCTTCGCCGATATTGTCAAAATCGGGCGCACGCATTTGCAGGACGCCACACCGCTAACGCTCGGGCAAGAAATCTCCGGTTGGGTTGCGATGCTGGAGCACAATCTGAAGCATATCGACCTGACGTTACCGCATCTTAGCGAGCTGGCGCTGGGGGGAACCGCCGTGGGTACGGGCCTCAACACGCATCCGGAATATGCTAAACGCGTAGCCGATGAGCTGGCGGCTATTACCTTCCAACCGTTCGTGACTGCGCCAAACAAATTCGAAGCGCTGGCAACTTGTGATGCGCTGGTTCATGCGCATGGTGCGCTGAAAGGGCTGGCGGCCTCGCTGATGAAAATCGCCAATGATGTGCGCTGGCTGGCCTCTGGCCCACGCTGCGGAATTGGTGAAATCTCGATACCAGAAAATGAACCGGGTAGCTCCATCATGCCGGGCAAAGTAAACCCAACGCAGTGCGAAGCGATGACTATGTTGTGCTGTCAGGTGATGGGCAACGATGTGGCCGTCAATATGGGCGGGGCTTCCGGTAACTTTGAGCTGAATGTGTATCGCCCGATGGTTATCCATAATTTCCTGCAATCGGTGCGACTGCTGGCTGACGGCATGGAAAGTTTTAATGAACACTGCGCGGTGGGGATTGAACCAAATCGTGCGCGCATCGATCAATTGCTGAATGAATCGCTAATGCTGGTGACGGCGCTGAACACGCACATCGGCTACGACAAAGCGGCTGAAATTGCTAAAAAGGCCCACAAAGAGGGCCTGACGTTAAAAGCTTCAGCCCTGAAACTGGGCTATCTCACTGAAGCTGAATTTGATGAATGGGTTCGCCCGGAAGCGATGGTGGGCAGTATGAAAATCAGTCGTTAGCCAGATACAGGTGCAGCCGCGGGATCATCAACGTCAGCGACTGCGCCTGTGGCTTGTAACGATACTGCACGTTATCCGCATCGTAATTAAGTAACTCACCAATATCCGGCACGCTGACACCCTGAGTGCCGGTTATCAACGCGATCATCGGGCCAGGGCAGGCGTATTGCACCTGTTTTTGCTGCCCGGCATACCAGACGCGTGAAATGGGCTGCACCTTCACTGGGCGTTTGATTTTCAGCCTGGCTTTTTGTGGCAGGGCGGCAATGTCCTGATATTCCCGTTCGAGTTTGTCCTGCCACTGCTCGCGCGTATAGGGCGGCACAGAACGCGGTGAACGCAGGCTATTTTCCAGCTGTTTCAACACCTCATCGCGGGTGAAATTTTTAATGATGTGCTTATTGGCCCAGCCGAAACGGATGGTTGCCGGGTCACGCAGTAGCGTCAGCGAGCGATAAGCCTTAAGCGTCAGCAGGCCGGGCAGGTGATGGTGAACCCACTCAAAGCGAGCGCCAGTGGGCAGGCCCGACTCGACGGTAACGATGTGCTCAAACGTGGCTTTTAGGGTGTTAATGACGTTGATTCTGTTTTCTAATGCCGGTAATTGCTCTGCTTCTGCGTGCAAACAAATGACACCCGGCAAACGCACCGCAGCCTTACTACTGCGGTGCTCCGACTGCTGCTGGATAAAAAGATGACGATAGTGATTAAGCGCCATTTGCCGCGCTTTATCGCCCAGATGCTGGACGACAGGAATGGTGGCGAGCGGGGCGTGCTCGTGCTCTTTACGCACTTCCGGCAGTTCAAACACGCGGGCAGCGAGCAACCGGCACTCCGTCAGTTGCTGCTCCAGTGTCAGCAGTTCCTGTTCCACCTGACGAAAGGTCGATGTTAAGCGCTCAATTAAGTCGTATTCGGCCATAACTCCCTGCATTAGTTACAACATACTATTTAAGTTTAACTGTATACCAGGGTCAGGCATTGTGCAATGTTCGGTCAGGCAGGGGACGTGGCGCTAAGTTGATGATTCACCGGCCAGCTGAAGCTAAAGCGTGCGCCGCCGAGAGGACTGGCGTCGCAGATAACGTCTCCGGACATTGCCTGAGCAACGGAATGCACGATAGCCAGACCTAACCCGCAGCCACCCGTAGCACGGTCACGGCTCGGATCGAGGCGTACAAAAGGCTCGAACACGCGCTCACGCTCTTCTGCGGAAATGCCCGGGCCATCATCATCAACGGTTAACGTCGCCCGTCCGGCTTGTTGAGTCAGACTGACCTGAATTTGCTGCTGGCTATAGCGCATGGCGTTATTGACGAGGTTATCCAGCACACGTTCCATCAGGCGCATATCCAGTGCGCCATAGTGACCGTGAGTCAGTTGTACCAGCGTGACGTCGCGCTGAGGATTGACAGCCTGAATATCGTCCACGTGATGTGTAATCCACTCGGAGAAATCTGGTGTGGTAAGGATCAGTTCGTTTTGCGGGCGGTCGAGGCGCGCATAGGTCAGCAGCTCATCAATCAGGCCTTCCAGTTGACCGATATCCCGATTTAGCGCCTGAGATTCCGCTTCTGTCAGATTCTCGCTCATTTCCAGCCGATAGCGCAGGCGAACCAGCGGCGTGCGAAGTTCATGCGCGATGCCGTCGGTGAGCTGTTTCTTACTGGCAATCAGCGTGTTGATGTTGTCTGCCATTTGGTTGAACACCACGCCAAGCCGTTCGAAGCTCGACATGCTGTCAAAATGAATACGTTCGGCCAGGTGACCTTCACCGAAACGCTGCGCGGCAGTTTCCAGCCTGAGCATGTCCTGCCAGTGCGGTCTCATCCAGATAAATACCGGGAAGGCCAGTGAGACGGCGATAAAGGCTAACAGCGCCATGTCGAGCAAGCGCATTTCATGCAGATAATAGAGATAGGGCACCGGGCCGACCGCGAGCACATAATGGCTGCGAGGAATGCGCTGGATGAAAGTGTATTGATCGTCAAGCGCGACAATATCGCCTTTGCGTAAATGCGCCATCGAGCTTTCAGCCAGATTGAATTTACTCAGGGGTTCAATGCGTAAATCGAAAGAGAGATTGAGATCGAGCTCTTTAAGCGTTTTGCTCCAGTCCTTGGGCGGGATTTCACGCAGTTCGCTGCGCATCAGGTACAGCGAACTTTTCATCAAGTCGTCGAGGGATTGTCGGCCTGCGCGTTCGGCGGTGAATTTGTACACCAGACCGACCAGCATGGTCATCACCAGAAAGCAGACAAACAGCAGCAAATAGAACTGCACGAACAACTTTTTCATTTCTGGCCCCGGAGGTGGTGTAACTCAGTTATCCCATGCGTGTGGGGCAAACAGGTAGCCCTTATTGCGCACGGTTTTGATTCGATAAGGTTCCGTCGCGCTGTCGAGCAGCTTTTTACGCAAGCGGGAAATCGCCACGTCGACGCTGCGATCCATCCCGTCATAGGTCACGCCGCGCAGGTTTTTGAGCAGCGCATCGCGGTCCATAATTTGTCCTGCGTGAGTGGCCAGCTCCCACAGCAAATCAAAATCTGCGGTGGACAGCGTGACGTTTTCACCGCTCAGAAGCACCTGGCGATTCACCGGATCGATAGCCAGCGTGCCAAAGCGAATGGCTTTGTGGGGTGTCAAACCTGAGGCTGGTTTTTCACTGACTGGCATGGCGACGCGTTGACGTAAATGCAGGCGTAAACGCGCCAGTAAAACAGCCGGTGGGGTGGTTTTGAGAATATAGTCACTGGCGCCCATTTCCAGCGACAAAATATGGTTCATGTCGCTGTCGAGCGAGGTGAGCAGAACGATCGGGCCTTGCCACTGGGCACGCAAATCGCGGCAAATGGTCATCCCGTCTTTTCCGGGGAGCATAATATCCAGCAGCACCAGGTCTGGCTGTTCACGCAGAACAACTTCTTCGGCGCGGTCGCCGCGCGGTTCAACGATAACGTCGATATCATGCTTACCGAGGTAGGCGGCGATCAACGACCCGACTTCCGGATCATCTTCCACAAAAACGATCTTATTCATATCCGCTATGCACAACGAAAAAAGCTAAAATACACCGACAAAATGCGGGGTGCCATTAATCTTTCATAAACGATGTCATTTCCGTTATCCTGCACGCATCCATGAAATGAATTTCAGGCTGGATAATGGCATTACTGATTAAAGCCGTATTGGGCGCGCTGGCGAAAACAAAAAATGACTACATTGCCGGGCTCATCCCGCTGTTTCCTGCCTGGAGCCGTTTTCACTAACGCAGCGGACGGCCGCCATCCACGCCGAAAGAACGCCCGGTGACATAACAACTGGTCAGCAGATACTCGACCAGGTCGATAATCTCTTTCTCGCCGGGCTCGATTTTCATCAACGATTTGTTCAGCGCCTGCTGGCGATAGTCTGCGTCGTCATGTTCATTGAACAGGATAAGCGCAGGCGCAATGGCGTTAACTTTGACTTCCGGTGCCAGTTTGCGGGCAAACGAGCGGGTCATATTATCGAGTGCAGCTTTGCTGGCTGCATAGGCGATGTGCTTATCACTGCCTTTTTCAACCACGTAATCGGTGAAATGGATAATGTCGCTTGCCGCATGGCCGTGACCGCGCAGGAGCGGCTCCAGCGCGTGATTGAGCAGGTAGGGGGCATTGACGTGAATTTGCATCATCTGGTGCATCACATCAGATAAAGACAGATCCGGTTTTTCAGGCACCCAGGCGCTGGCATTGTGGATAAGCGCGCGCAGGCCGTCGGTCTGAGACTTTACTTGTTCAGCAAAAGCCAGAATCCCTTCATCGGTAGAAAAATCAGCGGGAAGGCACAGCGCACCTGCCTTTTCGAGTACGCCGATGGCGTCATAGCGCGTGCGATAGCTCACGATGACGGGCTGTTGCTGATTGACAAAATGATGGGCAAGGGCGAGGCCGATACGGCGGCCTCCACCGGTAATCAGGACTGGGCGGGTTTTACGTTCTCCCATCGTTCTCTCCTTAGCATCGCGATGGGGGACCGTTGTCACCCCACTAACATCCACGTTGCCGGCACAGCGGCAACCAGTAAAAAGCCAATCAGTGCCATTTCACGGCGCTTGAGCGTGGCATTCAGCTCGTGAGTACGTCGTGCATAAATAAACACCAGCAGGCCCGGCGCATACAGCACCACGGACAGCAGCAGATGCATTGGCCCTGAAGCGTACAATAACCATAAGCCATAAATGCAGGCCCCGACACCCACGGCTTTGTGCAGGGGACGAGTCGCCATCTTCAGCAGGAACGCGCCCACCAAAAAGTAAGGCACCAGGATCATCTCTGAGGCGATGGTCAGCAGCGTATTATAGTCTGAACCGGTAAGCCAAATAAGAATCAAGCACACCTGAACGCTGATATTTGTGAGCCACAGCGAAGAGGATGGCGCATTGTTTTTGTTCTGGCGGCCAAACACTCGTGGAAACGCTTTATGCGTTGCCGCCAGGTACGGCACTTCTGCTGCCATAATCGTCCAGCTCAGGTAAGCGCCACAGACGGAAACAATTAGCCCGGCAGCAATAATCACCTCGCCCCAGGAACCCATCATGCGCACCATCAGGCCTGCCATCGAAGGGTTACGCATTTCAGCAAGCTCAGGGCGTGGCACCACGCCGAGTGACAGCAATGTCACCAGCAAATACACGCTAAGCGCAGAAAGCACCGCCAGCAAGGTTGCGCGTCCGACATCTTTCTTATTACGCGCACGTGCAGAAACCACCACCGCGCCTTCTACACCGATAAACACCCACAGCGTAATGAGCATGGTGTTTTTGACCTGTTCCCACACTGGCACGCCGAGTGCGAGGCCGCTGAAGTCGAGGCTAAAGGTGTCGCTGCTGAACGCCTTTGCCGCCAGCACAATAAACAGGCCCAGAGGAACCAGTTTCCCCAGCGTGGCGACCAGGTTAATGCTGGCGGCGGTTTGCACACCACGTAGCACTAAAAAGTGGACGAACCACAGCAGAAATGAGGCTCCGACCATCGCCTGCCAGGTATTGCCATCGCCGAACAGGCGTAACGCTGGCGTATCGGTAAAGAAGCTCAGCGCCGAGAAGACGATAACGAGGTAAGACACGTTGGCAATCACCGCGCAAAGCCAGTAACCCCATGCGGAACAGAAACCGATCAGTTCGCCGAACCCTTCACGCGCGTAAGTGAAGATGCCGCCGTCCAGGTCCGGGCGAATGCGTGTCAGCAACAGCATCGCAAACGCGAGGAATAAAATGCCTACACCCGTAATGGCCCAGCCAATGAGCAGAGCAGAAGGGCTGGCCACTTCGGCCATGTTCTGCGGCAAACTGAAAACGCCCGCGCCCAGCATTGAGCTGAGAACCAGGGCCGTCAGGGCACTAAGGCCGAGTTTCTTTTCCATTGGCATCCTGTTGGAAGAAGGGTGAAAGCCAGAATATTTATTTGGTTAAAACGCATAAATAGGGAGAAATGCGCTAAGTCGCGGGATTTTACGGAGTGTGCTGCTGGCATGCAACGATTGGTGCCAGAAAAAAACAAAAAAGGCAGCCGAAGCTGCCTTCAGATTGCTGACAAAGAAGAAAAAAGCGTGGTTTTTCCTTCTTTGTGGTGAGCAGCCGAAAATCAATGAATTGATTTTCCTTATTTTTTGTTCTACTACCCATGACAAAATGGTATTCGTTAGAGGCTTGTCATCAGTCTCAAGGCAGCCCAAGCTGCCTTTCACCTAACTAAAAGAACTTATTTGTACAGATCGGCGCTGATGGTCATGTTGCCACCACGTTCCTGCCACTGGCGGGTAATGTGGTAGAACTTCGCGCCTTTCTTCGCAGCACGCTTCGCAACCTGATAGGAGATTTCAGTCATGTTGCCGTAGTTACCGGTGAACTGAACGTTGTCAAACGGCACCATCTGTGCCGCCGCGACTTTGTTCAGTTCTTCGATTTTCGTCCCATCCGGCAGAGTGACACTGTAACGTCCACCTTTGGTTGACTGAGTTTCAAAGAAACGACCCACGCCTTCAGTGGAGCCGACAGTGGCCGATGACGCTACGCCTGGAATTTCAACAGTGGCGGCAGTTGCCCCACCCGCTGCCAGAGCGGCTTTACCCGCCTGAGAGTTTGCAGGAATGGCGTCTGCGCTCTGAACCACACGTTTTTTCGCATCCGCTTTATAGACGTATGCGGTGATACGCTGGTTACCGCCACCGTTCGCATCAACCTGACGCACAATAAAGAAGGACGCAGCGTCTTTCTGTTTTGCGGCTTTGGCGATGGCGGAGTTGACGTCAGGCTGGCTGCGGTAGAAGCCCTGAACGGTCACGGTATCGAAAGGTTCAAGCTGAGCGGCCTGGTCTTTCGGCAGTTCCATCACGCCGTCAATGATGCGATTTTTTGGTGCATCGGCTTTCTGAGCATCTTCTTTATAGAAATCAGCGGTCACACGCCAGTTACCACTGCCAGAAAAATCAGATGTATCGACAACATAGAAGGACGCAGCGCCTTCTTTGTCCGCTTTACGGGAAACGGCCTGAACGGCATCACCAATAGCATTAAAACGACCGGTGATAACCACACGATCGTACGGCTTGAGGGCTGCCGCTTGCTCCGGCGTTAACTCGGTGGCGGCAAAGGCGCTAAATGCCGTTGCAGACAGAAGAGCGGACGCCAGGAGGGTGTTCTTAAGCTTCATAAAAATAATCCTTCGCCTTGCGCAAACCAGGTACTGGTCGTTGTTAGTGACTAAAACGCCGATGATTATTGCATTTAAACAACGTGACTGTCTGCGGGATTTTGTTCATCTTGTGCGACTGCTTTAACAAGGCGCGATAACTTTTCATGATATGTTGCAGAAACAGGCTGTTGACCAGCAAAAGCGATAATCAATATGACTTTTATAAGTTAATGTAATGTTAAAATCCTGAAACGTTGCCGAGAATAATCACGTTTTGCCGCTTCGCTTAAGCGATTTATCAGGCCTGCAGGTGAAAATCAGGTAAATATTGCTACCTGAGCGCGGCACAAGTCAGTTTTCCCTAATAAAATCAAAATTACTTTTTCTGGCTGTGGATCACGGCGGTTATTTTCAGTAGGTTATAGAAAGTTTGTTACCGTTTTATTTTTCCGGGCGCTTCGCCTCTCAGCCACAGCACGCGGCCAGGGACGGAACCCGACCTTATAACAAACCATCATTACTCTCCGATGGAAGGGAAAACTATGCGTATTGCAGTACCTAAAGAGACGCTGGCCCTTGAAACCCGAGTGGCAGCCACACCGAAAACGGTGGAGCAATTGCTGAAACTCGGTTTCACGGTCGCCATTGAAAGCGGGGCGGGCAAGCTTGCGAGCTTCGAAGATCGCGCCTTTACCGACGCGGGTGCCGAGGTGGTCAGCGCGGCAGAAATCTGGCAGTCCGGGATTATTCTGAAGGTGAATGCGCCGACTGAAGCAGAAATTGCGCTGCTGAACCCGGGCACCACGCTGATTAGCTTTATCTGGCCAGCCCAGAACCCTGAGCTGATGGCGAAACTGGCCGAGCGTCAAATTAACGTGATGGCGATGGATTCCGTGCCACGCATTTCCCGTGCGCAGTCACTGGATGCCCTGAGCTCCATGGCGAACATCGCCGGTTACCGCGCGATTGTGGAAGCCGCACACGAATTCGGCCGCTTCTTCACCGGGCAAATCACTGCGGCAGGTAAAGTACCGCCAGCCAAAGTGATGGTTATCGGTGCCGGTGTGGCCGGCCTGGCTGCCATTGGCGCAGCCAACAGTCTGGGGGCCATCGTACGTGCCTTCGACACCCGTCCGGAAGTGAAAGAACAAGTACAGAGTATGGGCGCGGAGTTCCTCGAATTAGATTTCGAAGAGGAAGCGGGCAGCGGCGATGGCTATGCCAAAGTGATGTCTGAAGCGTTCATCAAAGCCGAAATGGCCCTCTTTGCCGCCCAGGCAAAAGAAGTCGATATCATCGTCACCACGGCGCTGATCCCAGGGAAACCTGCACCGAAGCTGATTACCCGCGAAATGGTCGATTCCATGACCCCGGGCAGTGTGGTTGTCGACCTGGCGGCGCAAAACGGCGGTAACTGCGAATACACCGTGCCGGGCGAAGTCTTTACCACGCCTAACGGGGTGAAAGTGATTGGTTGTACCGATCTCGCCGGTCGTCTGCCAACGCAGTCTTCTCAGCTCTACGGTACCAACCTGGTTAACCTGCTGAAACTGCTGTGCAAAGAGAAAGACGGCAACATCACTATCGACTTTGACGATGTGGTTATCCGTGGCGTGACCGTCGTTCGTGAAGGTGAAATCACCTGGCCTGCGCCACCGATTCAGGTTTCCGCTCAACCGAAAGCCGCTGCAAAAGTTGCTGCTGAACCTGTCGAACCGGCAAAACCAGCTTCTCCATGGCGTAAATATGCGCTGATGGCGCTGGCGATTATTCTGTTCGGCTGGCTGGCTGACGTGGCACCGAAAGAATTCCTCGGTCACTTTACTGTCTTCGCGCTGTCTTGCGTGGTGGGTTATTACGTAGTGTGGAACGTGTCACATGCGCTGCATACGCCGTTGATGTCGGTCACGAATGCCATTTCCGGGATCATCGTGGTCGGTGCTTTGCTGCAAATTGGGCACGGCGGATGGGTGAGCTTCCTGAGCTTCATCGCCGTGTTAATTGCCAGCATCAATATTTTCGGTGGTTTCACCGTGACTCAGCGCATGCTGAAAATGTTCCGCAAAGGGTAAGGGGTAACACATGTCTGGAGGATTAGTTACAGCTGCATACATTGTTGCCGCGATCCTGTTTATTTTCAGTCTGGCGGGGCTTTCAAAGCATGAAACCTCACAGCAAGGGAACTATTTCGGCATCGCCGGGATGGCCATCGCGCTGATTGCGACCATTTTCGGGCCGGAAACCGGCAACGTCGCGTGGATCCTGGTGGCGATGATCATCGGCGGCGCGATGGGTATTCGTCTGGCAAAACGTGTCGAAATGACCGAAATGCCAGAGCTGGTGGCGGTGCTGCACAGCTTCGTCGGTCTGGCGGCGGTGCTGGTGGGCTTTAACAGCTACCTGTATCACGAACCGGGTCTGGAGCCGATTCTGGTCAACATTCACCTGACCGAAGTGTTCCTCGGCATCTTTATTGGTGCGGTGACCTTCACCGGGTCTATCGTGGCGTTCGGCAAACTGCGCGGGAAGATCTCTTCTAAGCCGCTGATGCTGCCAAACCGTCACAAGATGAACCTCGCGGCGCTGGTGGTTTCCTTCCTGCTGATGGTGGTGTTTGTTCGTACTGAAAGCACTGGCCTGCAGGTGATGGCGCTGTTGATCATGACCGTGATTGCCCTGGCATTCGGCTGGCATCTGGTGGCTTCCATCGGCGGGGCAGATATGCCAGTCGTGGTATCGATGCTGAACTCCTATTCAGGTTGGGCAGCCGCGGCGGCAGGTTTCATGCTGAGCAACGACCTGCTGATCGTCACCGGTGCGCTGGTCGGTTCTTCTGGTGCCATTCTGTCGTACATCATGTGTAAGGCAATGAACCGTTCGTTCTTCAGCGTTATTGCGGGTGGTTTTGGTACGGATGGTTCGTCTACCGGCGCAGATGAAGAAGTCGGCGAACACCGTGAAATCAGTGCGGAAGACACCGCGGATATGCTGAAAAACTCCCAGTCGGTGATCATCACCCCAGGCTACGGCATGGCAGTGGCGCAGGCCCAGTATCCAGTGGCGGAAATCACCGAGAAGCTGCGTGCTCGTGGCATCAAAGTGCGCTTCGGCATTCACCCGGTTGCGGGCCGTCTGCCTGGGCACATGAACGTGCTGTTGGCGGAAGCCAAAGTGCCTTACGACATCGTGCTGGAAATGGATGAAATCAACGACGATTTCACCGACACCGACACCGTGCTGGTGATTGGCGCGAACGACACCGTGAACCCGGCGGCGCTCGACGATCCGAAGAGCCCGATTGCCGGTATGCCAGTGCTGGAAGTGTGGAGGGCGCAGAACGTTATCGTCTTCAAGCGCTCCATGAACACCGGTTACGCTGGCGTCCAGAACCCGCTGTTCTTCAAGGACAACACCCACATGCTGTTTGGCGATGCTAAAGCCAGCGTGGATGCGATTCTGAAAGCACTGTAATCCGTCAATTTTTGATGCTTAAAGCCGTCTTCCGGTAAAAGGAAGGCGGCTTTTTTGTTATGATGGCGGTCACATTTCGAAGCAGGCTGCAGCAAAAGGGAGAGCAGGGTGTTTTCAGATTTTGGTGTACTGAATTACTGGACCTATCTGGTCGGGGCGATTTTTATCATTCTGGTGCCAGGGCCCAACACATTCTTTGTGCTTAAAACAAGTGCGGCATATGGCATCCGGACCGGCTATCTCGCGGCGCTGGCGGTGTTTATTGGCGATGCCGTGCTGATGTTTCTCTCCTACGCAGGCGTCGCGACGCTGATTAAAACCACGCCGGTGCTGTTTAATATCGTGCGCTACCTTGGCGCGTTTTATCTGCTGTATCTCGGCATCAAAATGCTGTGGTCGGTCATTAAACAGCAGGGCGGTCAGCACGAACATTCCGCCGATCAGCGCAGCACCATCTTCAAGCGCGCGCTAACGCTGAGCCTGACGAATCCGAAAGCGATTCTGTTCTACGTGTCGTTTTTCGTGCAGTTCATCGACGTTCAGGCCACCACGCCAGGTCTGGCATTCCTGATCCTCGCGGTCACGCTGGAGATGGTCAGCTTCATCTATCTGA
This sequence comes from Pantoea sp. sgz302252, assembly GCF_047713085.1. Classification (NCBI taxonomy): domain Bacteria; kingdom Pseudomonadati; phylum Pseudomonadota; class Gammaproteobacteria; order Enterobacterales; family Erwiniaceae; genus Pantoea; species Pantoea sp. sgz302252. The sequence continues at coordinate 13,752 of NZ_JBLFJW010000004.1, read as the reverse complement.
GCTTCCTGATTGTGTCAGGGTCGCTGGTGACACGCTTTGTCGGCAGCCGTAAGAAACTGGTCAAACTTGGGAACAGTTTGATTGGTTTAGTCTTCGTAGGGTTTGCTGCCCGGCTCGCTTCGCTGCAGTCTTAACCTGAAAGGATGCTGGCCGCCAGGTCAGCATCCTGATACCCTCACGCGATTTTCTGCCCGGTCATTCGGTTGTTTCCGCTGCTATCTTTTCTATGAAGGCTTTCGCCTCACTCTCTTTTACGCAATAAGTTTTGCTGGTGCGTGTCGATGAGGCATGAAGACACTCCCGTTCGCTGCTGTAGGCGCCAATTACGGCGGCCTGGTTCCCGCCAGCATTCAGGGAGACGGCAAGGATGAGATAATAAAGAGAAGTCATAATAGGGGGACGAGCATCCATTTCGTCTGGAAAAGTAAAGCAGTGTAGCGCTCCCCCCATCCAGTGTGCAGTCCCGATTCGGATACTCTTCCCTGAACGTCATCGCCGCAGAGAAACAAAGACTCCGCAGTGATCACTATGATAGTATACCCCCCTACAGTATATTGAGAGGGTCCCATGCCGCATTCACCTGAAGACAAAAAGCGTGCTTTGACGCGGGTTCGTCGCATTCGTGGGCAGGTTGAAGCGCTCGAACGGGCGCTGGAGTCTGGCGATCCGTGTCTCACCATTTTGCAGCAGATAGCCGCTATTCGTGGGGCCACCAACGGCCTGATGGGCGAAATGGTGGAAATGCACCTGAAAGATGAGCTGGTGGCGGGCGAAACCACCGCGGATCAGCGAGCTGTTCGCATGGCGGAAGTCGGCCATCTGCTACGATCGTATTTAAAATAACTGACAACAAGGGAAGAGACGGAAGATGAAATCACGTGCTGCAGTTGCGTTTGGCCCAGGCCAGCCGCTGAAAATTGTTGAAATCGACGTCGCACCGCCGAAAAAGGGCGAAGTGCTGGTGAAAATCACCCACACCGGCGTATGTCATACCGATGCTTTCACGTTGTCGGGCGATGATCCGGAAGGCGTATTCCCGGCGGTGTTAGGCCATGAAGGGGGCGGCGTGGTGGTGGAAGTCGGTGACGGTGTCACAAGTCTGAAGCCGGGCGATCATGTTATTCCGCTGTACACCGCAGAATGCCGCGAATGTAAGTTCTGCAAATCCGGTAAAACCAACCTGTGCCAGGCGGTTCGCGCCACTCAGGGCAAGGGTTTGATGCCAGATGGCACCACGCGTTTCTCCTACAACGGAGAACCCATTTATCACTACATGGGCACCAGCACTTTCAGCGAATACACCGTAGTGGCAGAGATTTCGCTCGCCAAAGTCAACCCACAGGCTCCGCTGGATAAAGTTTGTCTGCTGGGCTGCGGCGTGACGACCGGTATCGGTGCGGTACACAACACCGCAAAAGTGAAAGAAGGCGATACCGTCGCGGTATTTGGCCTTGGCGGAATCGGTCTGGCGGTAATTCAGGGCGCGGTGCAGGCGAAAGCAGGCCGTATTCTGGCTATCGACACCAATCCGGAAAAATTCAAACTGGCGGGTGAAATGGGCGCGACCGATTTCATCAACCCGAAAGATTATGACAAACCGGTTCAGGACGTGATTGTTGAACTGACCGATGGCGGCGTGGACTTCAGCTTTGAGTGCATCGGCAACGTGAACGTGATGCGCGCGGCGCTGGAATGCTGCCATAAAGGCTGGGGTGAAAGCGTGATTATCGGCGTTGCGGGCGCGGGTCAGGAAATCAAAACCCGTCCGTTCCAGTTGGTGACAGGGCGCGTGTGGCGCGGCTCTGCATTTGGCGGCGTGAAAGGGCGCACCCAGCTACCGGGCATGGTGGAAGACGCGATGGCGGGTAAAATTAACCTCGATCCGTTTATCACTCACCGTCTGCCGCTGGACAAGATCAACGAAGCGTTTGACCTGATGCACGAAGGCAAATCTATCCGCACCGTTATCCATTTCGGCGATAACTAAGCACCAGGCCAGCGGGTCATCCCGCTGGCTTTAATGCGAATTGTCCAAAGTGTGACCGGTGTAGCGCTTTTACCGGTAAGCAATCTCCCAATCAGGCCGATGACAATCTTACGGGCGTGTGAGTACGCCTCTTACAATAAGAGAGTCGAGAGCCATGGAAAAATCAGCCGCAGGGCTTAAGCCGCAAACTGTCAGTTTCTTACATCACATTCGTTTGGTTCCGCTGTTCACCTCCATTCTTGGCGGTATCCTGCTGCTGTTCGCGTTAAGTTCAGGTCTTGCGGGCTACTTCCTGCTTCAGGCGGACAGGGATCAGCGCGACGTCACCAAAGAACTGGAAGTCCGTATGGGCCTTGCCAACAGTTCGAATCATCTTCGTACCGCGCGTATCAACATGATCCACGCCGGGGCCGCCAGCCGTATTGCCGAAATGGATGACATGAAGCGCAATATCGCCGAAGCCGAACAACGGATTAAAGAGTCTCAGGAAGGCTTTAAGCAGTATGTGAATCGCGACGTGAAAACGCCTGCCGATGAAGCACTGGATGGCGAAATCAATAAGCGCTTTACCGATTACGTCACCGGTTTGCAGCCGATGCTGAAATACGCCAAAAACGGCATGTTTGAGGCCATCATTAACCATGAAAACGAACATGCGCGTCAGCTGGATTCAGCTTATAACGATGTGCTGGCTAAGGTTATTCAAATCCGTAGCGATCGCGCTCGTCATCTGACTGAAACCGCCCACAGCCGCACGCAAATGGGGTTAGCCTTTATGGTTGGCGCGTTTGCCTTTGCGCTGGTCTTAACGCTGTTAACCTTCGTCGCCCTGCGCCGCACGGTGATTAATCCGCTGAAGCGCGCCTTGCATCGCATTGAACAAATTGCCGATGGCGATTTAACTCTGGCCGACGAACCTACCGGACGCAGTGAAATCGGCAAGCTGAGCTTCGATCTGCAAAAAATGCAGCACGCACTGGCGGAAACTGTCGGCACTGTGCGTCAGGGCACTGAAGAAATTTACCGTGGCACCAGCGAAATTTCAGCAGGTAACACCGATCTCTCTTCACGCACCGAACAGCAAGCCGCTGCCATCGAAGAAACGGCCGCCAGCATGGAACAGCTTACCGCGACGGTGAAACAGAATGCCGATAACGCGCATCATGCCAGCAAACTGGCAGAAGATGCCTCCGGCAAAGCGACGCGCGGTGGGCAGATTGTTTCTGGCGTGGTGTCGACCATGGGCAACATTTCCGCTAGCTCGAAGAAAATCTCTGAGATTACCGCGGTGATTAACAGCATCGCCTTCCAGACCAACATTCTGGCGCTGAACGCCGCAGTCGAAGCCGCTCGTGCAGGTGAACAAGGCCGTGGCTTTGCGGTGGTCGCCAGTGAAGTTCGCACCCTGGCAAGCCGTAGTGCTCAGGCAGCGAAAGAGATTGAAGGGCTGATCAGTGAATCCGTCACCCTGATTGAACGCGGCTCTGGCGAAGTGGTCGCGGCGGGCAGTACGATGAGTGAAATTGTCGATGCCGTAAAACGCGTCACCGACATCATGCTGGAAATTGCGGCGGCCTCCGACGAACAAAGTCGTGGCATTTTGCAGGTGAGCCAGGCGATCACTGAAATGGACAACGTCACCCAACAGAACGCCTCGCTGGTGGAAGAAGCTTCAGCCGCAGCCGGTTCGCTGGAAGAGCAGGCGGCCCGCCTGACAGAAGCGGTTGGGGCGTTTCGTGTGTTGAATAACAACAGCGTGATCCATCAGCCGGAACCGCATACGGGTAAAGTGTTTGTGCCTCAGCGTCCAGCGCTGACTTCAGGAGATAACTGGGAAACGTTCTGATCGGAACCTGTAGGGATGTAAAAGGGACCGAAAGGTTCCTCAGATTGCTGACAAAGAAGGAAAAAGCGTGGTTTTTCCTTCTTTGTGGTGAGCTGATGGCCCAGATGATGGTGGACGCCACAAACGCGATATATGGGCGCGTATCCCTCAGACTGACGAGGGCTAGATTTTACCTGCTGGATAGATAACTTCGGTTTTATGGCGTTTGTTGCCGGGTCAGGGCTGGTCTTTCTGCTAACGGCTTCCCTCGGCGAAACGGCGATGAATGACTGGGGCTGGCGCATTCCGTTTCTCATTGCCGGGCCGCTGGGCTGGGTGGGATTATATCTTCGCCAGCACCTTGAAGATTCCCCCGGATACCAAGCGGTGGCGCAAAGCGGCAAAACTGAAAGTGCGCCTTTGCGTGCAGCCGTCACCAAAGCGTGGCCTGCATTATTGTTTTGCGTAGGATTTGTTGTCCTGAAGCCGTGGGGCACTGGACGCTGCAAACTTTTATGCCCGGTTATCTCTCCACCGAACTGCATTTTTCGAAGCTGGATTCCTACGCGATAACCACGGCAGGGCTGTTAGGCATCGCCGTATTGGTGCCATTTATGGGCTATCTGTCCGATTGTTTTGGCCGTAAGCCGCTGATGTTAGCCGGTTGTGCAGGTTTTATTCTTTTCAGCTACCCGACGATGATGGTCATGGCTCAGGGTAATTTCCTCTCGGCGGTGCTGGCAATGTTGTTACTGGGAGCCTTTATCGCAGCGTTCGATGGCGCATGCAGCGCAGCGATGGCTGAGCTGTTCCCAACCAGCGTGCGTTACGGCGGATTGTCCATCGCTTATAATTTTGCCGTCGCTTTCTTTGTTAGAGCTGGAATTTGCCGATCTGATGGCGCTCTCCTCGCTGGAACTGAAAGAAGAGATCGACTACGCCTGGCGCATGGGTATCCACTGATCCTTGTAGCCTGCTAATGCCGGGTGGTGGCTGCGCCTGACGCCGGCCTACGATGGATTTCTACCTGTAGGCCTGGCAAGCGCAGCGCCGCCGGGCAATGAAGTAAAAAAAAGCCCGCCGGGTTTCCTCGACGGGCTTTGCTGTTTTATACGCGAATCAATCGTCTTCTTCGTCGTCCAGCTCAACCGGCGTCTGGTACTGATCGGGTTTCAGCGCCAGCAGGTCGCAGCGCAGGTGGTCGATAACCTGTTCCGCTGTATTGCCGAGGAACGCCGCCGACAGCCCGGTGCGCCCCACGGTGCCCAGCACCACAATCCCCGCTTGCAGATGTTCGGCGATATCCGGAATGACTTCTTCTGGCAGGCCTTTTTCCACATGGGTCATGTTTTCGCTGATGCTGTATTTCTGACGCAGCGCTTTCATTGCCAGCAGGTGCTGACCGCGAATGGCGTCGTTGTACACGCTCGGATCAAAATCAGGGAGCTCGATCGCAATGTTGATGGGGGTGACCGGATAAGCGCCGACCAGATGCACTTCGGTATGGTTGATTTGCTCTGCTAACTGGATGGTTTCACGAACCAGTTTATCGTTGAGGGCATTGTGATACTCCTCTTCGCTGGCAAGATTCACGGCCACTATTGCTTTGCCGCCTTCCGGCCACGGCTGGTCTTTGACCATCCATACCGGGCAAGGGCATTTACGCAGCAGATGCCAGTCAGTCGGGGTGAAAATCACGGCTTCCAGTTTGTCGTGCTGGTGAGCCATCTTCAGCAGCAAATCGTGCCCGCCGCTCATGACTTCCTGGATAATCGCTTCGAAGGGACGGTTATGCCACACGACTTTAATGTCAATCGGCACGCCCGCTTCAATGTAAAACCTGGCCTGTTCGCGGATCCACGCGGTCCGCTGGCTAATGACGCCCTGACGCATCGCAGTGCGTTCGTCAGGCGACAGAAGAGTGGTCATCTCGTAGGAAAAATCATAGATCGGCAAAAAGGCTTTAATCGATCCACCAATCCTTTGATGAAGGTAAACTGCGCGCCGCAATGCGGGTTGATCGTCCTGGTTAGGATCGATGGCTACCAGCATATTTTGATACTTTGCCATACAGGGTCTCCTTACAACTGTCACCACAGTCTGTAACTAAAAGATAACCCATCCGGAGTGATTGAAACAGGGGATAACCTTCGCCAGATCAATAAATCACAAAAATTTAGCGACCTGGCGGAAGGAAAGAGCAGGGGTCAGGCGACGTTGCGGGCCTGACCTGCGAGAACAGACAGCGCATCGCTGTTTTCGATGGTGATGTATTTGCCTTTGACTGCCAGCATGCCGCTTTTCTGGAAACGACCCAGCAGACGGCTGATAGTTTCTACCGTCAGGCCGAGGTAGTTACCGATATCACCACGCGTCATGGTCAGACGGAATTCACGAGGCGAGAAACCGCGCTGTGCAAAACGGCGGGAGAGGTTATAGATAAACGCCGCCAGGCGCTCTTCCGCGTTTTTCTTGGACAGCAGCAGGATCATGTCCTGGTCGCCTTTAATTTCGCCGCTCATCAGACGCATCATCTGCTGACGCAGATTGGGCATCTTGCCGGAGAGGTCATCCAGCGTTTCGAACGGGATTTCACAGACCATGGAGGTTTCCAGCGCTTGCGCAAAGCTCGGGTGATGACCCGTGCCGATGGCATCAAAGCCGACTAAATCGCCCGCCAAATGGAAGCCGGTGATCTGCTCGTCGCCTTGTTCTGTGATGGTATAGCTCTTGATCGTACCGGAGCGAATGGCATACAGAGATTTGAGCTCATCGCCTGCTTTGAACAGGGTCTGGCCTTTCTGAATCGGCTTTTTACGCTCGATAATATTATCAAGCTGATCAAGCTCATGCTCATTCAGCGTGAACGGGATACAGAGCTGGCTGATGCTGCAATCCTGGCAGTGGATAGCACAACCGCCAGACTGAATGCGTCGTATAATTCGCTTTTCCGGGATCATAGATATGCTCGAGCTTTAATTGATATTGGTCAATTTTAACATCTTTTTGGTGAGCAAGTAAGTCTCGAAAACTCGAATCACGCAATATTAGCAAGGGAAAGGCGGTTTCCTTTCTATCTGACTGATATTCTTAGTTTTAATTGGCGGAATTCGAGCGTAAAATTGTCTAAAATTTCCAATATAGCACGGATCATCAAAGCAGAAGGTAGCCTTCGTGGCGCAACAGCCACTCTTTTCGCTGCACGCCTCCGGCATAACCGGTCATGGTGCCATTGCTGCCGATAACACGGTGACAGGGGACCACCACGCTTACCGGGTTTGAGCCATTTGCCGCGCCGACGGCACGGGCCGCGCCTGGGCGACCGAGGACTTGTGCAAGCTGGCCATAATGCATCACCTGCCCGCAAGGAATGGTGCGCAGTGCCTTCCAGACTTCACGCTGAAAAGGCGTGCCTGCGGTTTCGCTGGGCAAGGTATCAATCACGCTGAGATCGCCTTCAAAATAGGCTTTCATCTTGTCGCTCAGGCCGTTTGGGTTGCTGGCCGCGACGCGCTGATAGCCTTCGCTGCGATAATGAAGGTCCAGCAATTGCACCATTCTGTCGCTGTGTTCTTCCCACTCGACGGCGCGCAGACGGAATTGTTCGTCGCACAGGAGCCACAAGGGGCCGAGTGGGGTGGTAATTTTGTCTTCCAGCAGTGTCAGCATCACGTTTCCTTTATACAGTGGCGGGCATTCCCCGCTCCAGTCCAGTGGGAAGGCTGACAAGATATCATGCTGCGTCTTTTCGCTTAACCAGTATCTTGCCTCGCGTGTTATCTCTTTGCGTTGATGATTTTTTTTGCAAAAATGTAAAATTAAAGGCCGGGAGTGGCGAATAGTGGACTGAATGCATTGCAATCGTTTTTAATTCTCGCTGTTTTATCATTATTCCTGGTCCGTAAAATTCGCTATGGCATTTTCAATAATGGGCGACTGGAACGCAGGATGATATATTTTCGGAAGAAAGTGGCGGGTTAATTACTACGGTTAAATATATTTTTAGTGAATATATTTCGTGAGAGTAATGTAATGATGCTCAGTGACGTTTGTGCTTTGCATACCCTTTGCTCGCTAACTGCAGGCGATGTCAGCCAAAAGTTTCAGACTATTCGCTGGGGTTACAGCGACCTTTGTCATACATTTCAATGACATTCATTAGAGAAATTGCAGTATTGAAAGTGCTAAAACAGCAATAAATGCGGGCAGGTAATTATTTCAGAGGTGATTATCTTTTACGGATAAAAAAACAGGATCTGTCGACATCCGCCAGATCCCGCAGTATACACAGCAATATTTCCATAACGTCGTCCCGCATTTTACTCCCCCATGCAGGTAATACAGTTATAGCGAATTTATATTTAATTACCAGTACTTTTAGGTGATTAATTTCACGATTTTTTAACATTGTCATTTCATGTTATCTGCCATTAATTTTAGTTAAGCATGTCTTAACTATTTTTATTCTTCGCCAGGTTAAAAAATGGCAGTGATATATCCTTTTAGCAAACAGTTTCCACTAAACCAAAACGCATTGAGCGTGAGGCAGGGCACGGCTATAGTACGTTTTCAGTAGTCGCAGCAGCGGGAGGATGTGAAGATGAACCCTGACGACAAATCGCTGTTTCTTGACGCCATGGAGGATGTCCAGCCCTTAAAGCAGCGTATCGATGTGTACTGGCAACCCCATCGCAATACCAAAGCGCCAAAGCACATCAATACGCTGCAGCTCGACAACTTCCTCACGACTGGTTTTCTCGATATCGTGCCGCTGGGCACGCCGCTGGAATATAAGCGGGAAGGCTTGCAAAACGGCGTGCTGGATAAACTCCGCGCCGGGAAATATAGCCAGCAGGCAGGCGCACCAGGACGGGCTGCGTAATATGCTCTGAAAGGGGTTGTGTGCGCAGATGGCAGCGTAACGGCCGGAAATGCATCTGGCGTGAACGATGGCGCGTGTGCGCGAGCGAGCGTTGGGCACCGAATTATGGGGTTTGGTCCGTCGCCTGCGGTGCGTAAAGTGTTAGCGCAAACCGGGCTGATGCTGGATCAGAAACGACACCTGCTTGAATTGCTGGAAAGCGAACCTCGCGTCAGTACCCATTTCACGTCAACCGAACTCAGGGCGTTACTGGACCCTTCGCGGGCCACCGGCAGCGCCACTCACTTTGTGCGTCAGGTTCTGGCGCGCGATAAGGAGCAAAATCATGATGCTTCACTATCAGCTTGATGGCCCTGAAGATGCGCCGGTTCTGGTGCTTTCCAATTCCATGGGCACCACGCTCTCGTTGTGGGAGCCGCAGCTTAAAGCGCTGACGGCGCACTTTCGCGTGCTGCGTTACGACATGCACGGTCACGGGCAAACTCAGAAACGCGGCAAAGTGACACTCGCCCAACTGGGTGAAGATGTGATTGCGCTGCTCGATCATCTGAATATCGACAAAGCCTGTTTTTGTGGGATTTCAGTCGGTGGTCTGATTGGTCTGTGGCTGGCGCGGTTTGCCCCGGAGCGGTTTTACGGTCTGGTGGTGGCGAACACAGCCGCAAGGATTGGCGACCAGGCAAGCTGGCTTTCACGTGCGCGCGCTGTGCGTCAGGAAGGCATGGATGTTGTCGCTGCCGGAACAACGGATCGCTGGTTCACACACAGTTTCCGTCAACACTACCCGGAAGTGGTGGAACCGCTAGTGCATCAACTCACACAGATGGACCCGGAAGGGTATGCGGAAAGCTGTGAAGCGCTGGCTGGTGCAGACCTGCGTACTGAAGTGGGGGCGATCACAGCGCCGGTGATGATTATCGCCGGGGAACACGACCCGGTGGCGACCGTTGCCGACGCCGATTTTCTGCATCAGCAAATTACTGGCAGCCAGCGCGTGACGCTGCCTGCCTCACACCTTTCCAATGTAGAAGCCGCAGAAGTATTTACTGCGGCGGTGCTGACTTATTTTCGGGGGCAATAGATGAACGGCAAGGTATGGCGATGCTCACGTTGACCGCACGCTCACAATCTCAGCCGGTTTTCGACGAGATGGATGTCTGACCATTTTTGCCCGGTGACGCAAACCCCACCGGGCTATGCAGGTTCCGGTTTTGTCTGTCTACAGACAAACGCAGCGTCGCCAGGCAAAGAATGGTGTGAATGGACCATTTTGCGTGTCCGCACTTGGTTTCATTACCTCACCTTCCTGCATCCCTTCGCTGCCCAGTTAAGGGAATTTCTAAGTCGTTCCTTTCTTATTTTTGGATGAGGATTCCTCCTTGGTTAATTATTAAATCAGTGTGAGTGAATTATTAAATTTCACCTTTAATTTCAATTGGTTAGTTAGGTGTTTTGCCGTTATCTTCAGGTCGATTTATTTCTTAAATTATTTATTTATTGAGATATAATGTTTCGAATTTAAAATTCTTTGCCGCATTTTCAATGCTGCGCACGTTGTTGCAATAAAAAGTGCGCATGGCATACGTTTTCTATTGCCCAAAAAAGGTGCCGAGGGGCATCAGCATAATGTTTGGTCTTTTGGTTAAACATCTGTCTTAAATTTTGGAATGGAATTCCTCATGGACGTCATTTGTATCATCTCGGACAACTGCTATTTTTCTCTTGGCCTTGAATCATTACAAGCTTCAGACCGCAAGGTGCTGTCGTTAACGCCTTCTCAGATACTTGAAAATAACCACTTGCTTAACGAAGTCAGTGTTTTCTATGTATTTGTTCGTAATCGGCAGGTGCATTTGCTTGTCTGTGCCTTTTTGGAAAAGGCTAAAGGGCGAATTTTCTTTTTTATCGACCGAATGTTGACGGACACGGTTGTTCAATCTTTTTTTCTCCCCTCTATGGCTCCGCTGCGGGTGGTTGAGTTCATGTGCTATGACTCTCTCTGGAGAAAGCCGAACGCATTTTTCTCTATCTCTGAACGCAACAGGCAGCGTATCAACTATGCGGCGAGTGGGTTACCTCATTATATGAGCTGGTTAAGAAAAAATACCCATTCAAGTAAAGATATACACAATCAGCACAGAGCCTTGCTCAAGGTTTTAGGGATTAACACGGTCTCGGTGCATAGCTTGTTTTTATCCGAATATATTGCCGCTGGAATGAAAGCAGTGGGCAAATGCAATTGAATACTGTTCATCGACATCGTTTTTTCGCTTCACATTAAGATTGCTTTCATTTTCAGAAAATGAAAGCTGTCGATCTCTTATGCATTAATGAATTTCACCTCCGCCACGAAGGCGGTTTTTTAACTATTACAAGGAGTTCATGCCATGAAACCGGCAACCAGTAAAAAAATGTTAAAAAGGAGCACACTTTCTCTGTGTGTTGCCTTCACTCTGCAAGGAAATATGGCGTGGGCGGATCCAACTGAGCCCGCGGAAGAGAAAACGGAGATTCAGTGTCCGAGTGATCTCAGTAAATTAACGAAAGAGCAAAAAGAGAAGCTCGCTCCGGTGTGCCTGAAGCCAGTGGTTAACGCTGACGAAGGAACGACATGGGCGTGGGTTGCCGGTGGTGCGACTGCGCTGCTGGCGACGGTTGGCTTAGCGGCTACCAATAGCGACGGTGACAGCCACCACAGCAGCAATGATTCCGGTAGCGGTGGTGACACTGGCGGCGGTGGTGATTCTGGCGGCGATTCTGGCGGTGACTCCGGCGGTGATGATTCTGGTGGCGACGATTCCGGCGGTGGAACTGACACCACGGTCACCACCTATAACAACAACGTCACCATTGATAAAGGGGCGAAAACGCTGACCGTGGGTGATTCCGTCTGGAACATTTCCACTAATAGCGACGGCACCTGGACGCTGACCAACACAACCGACGGCAGAACCGCGCTGCTGAATCAGTACAAAGTAAATGAGGCCAGCAACACCATTAAGCTGGATATGATCAGCGGCGATGGCACCAAAGCCGCGGTTTACGATTACAAAGGCAACCTGACGCTGACCGATATTGGTGACATGACGCTGACCGACAACAGCTCCGTCACCATCAGCGGCGGCACTGCCTCCGGCAACGGTAATGCGGGCAAGATAGTTGATGGCAGCGGCAACACCGTCAGCATCGGAGACTCAACGGCCACAGAAAGCGCTACCGGCAGCTTTATTATCGGCGACGATAACATCATCACTAATAACGGGACGGCCAGCGCCACCGGCACTGGCTCCATCGGCGTCGAGGTGGATGGCAGCAATAACACCATCAGTAACAATGGTGACGTGACCGCCAGTGATGGCGCCGCGGGTATTCAGGTGAATGGTGATGGCAATAACATCACCAACGGCGGCACCACCACCGTCAGCAGCGGTGATGAAAATGCCCGCGCCACCGGTCTGGCGGTGGACGGCAATGGCAACACGGTGACGCAGACCGGCGAATTGAATGTGGGCGATTTCTCCACCGGGCTGGATGTGTCCGGCACGGGGAACATCGTCAATCTGGACTCACCTTCCATCAATGTCACCGGGCAAAAAGCCACCGGTGTCAATGTGACCGGTGAAAGTAACACCGTAACGCTAAGCGGCAACATGGTGGTCGATAAAGACCAGACTGCGGATAACGCCGCTGACTATTTCTTGGACCCATCAGTCGGCATTAACGTCGAGGGCAATAATAACAATGTCACCCTTGACGGCAGTTTAACCGTGATCAGTGACGGTGAATATGCAGGTTCGAAGTATGGCAATGCCAGTGGAACAGAAGAAGAGATTCAGGGGCTAAAAGTGAAGGGCGATGGTAACACCGTCACCCTGAACGAGGGTATTCATCTGGTCGGCGAAACCGATGCGATGACGGATACCGCCGCTGGCGATGAGATTGCCAACGGGCGCTATGGCCTCGCTTATGATTCTCCTGTTTCAGTCGATGGCCAGTCGACGTTGGTCCTGAACGGTGAATCCACCCTGAGCGGCGAATTTAAATCCGGAATATGGAAGTCCTTATTCGATCTCACAAATGGTGCCTCTCTGATAATTGAAGACGGGGCAAGCTTTGTCATTGATGCAGACCCAATTGATAAGTCTTGGGAAGAGTCGACATTAATCACTGCCAGCGATGGTTCATCCGTTGTCAATAAGGGGGCTATCGAGTCAACCAATATCTCTGTCGTGACGAGTTTTAGTAACGGCACGCTGGTCAGTAACCAGGGTGAAATTACCCTTAACCGCGCAACTTCAACCTCAAGAGATCTATTTGCACTCTCTGGGACACTCACCGAGTTTGGCAGCACGGCCGTCAATGAGAGTGGTGCCGTGATAACTGGGAAAGTGGTTAACCAGGACAGCGTGGTGAACACTCCTGAATTCTATGGTGTCTACGCACAAACCACCTTCAATAATAAGGCGACTTCCGTTCAGGGAATGGTTGCTGCGGTTGACGGCAGCACGGTAGTGAATAATGGCACTATCGATATGGCCGGACGTGGCGCTGTCGGCATGGCCGGATTATACGGTGGCGGTTATGCCGTCAATAATGGCACCATCACGACCGATGCGTTATGGGTCGACCCGAATGATACCACCACTCTGGCTTCAAATATTGGTACCCGGGCGATTGATTACTCAGTGGGTATGGGGGCTGGTGGTGACCATGACGTTAATTATGGTAAATCCGGCTCTTCCGCTCTCAATCAGGGTACCATTACTATTAATAATGCCGGTGCGGGCATGGCGGCCTATGGTAATAATACCGTGGTTAACCAGGGCACCATTAATCTCGAACAAAACGGGAATTATGACCCAGCGAACCCAACGCCGCTGGTTGGCATGGCGGTCTACGCCGGCGGTACTGCGATTAACGACACCACCGGGGTCATCAATATCAATGCTGAAAATGGTGTGGCCTTCTATTCCGACGGCAATGCCAACAACCGTATCATCAACAAAGGCCAGGTTATCCTTGGCGAAGGTGTACCAGACAGCGCCGATAACACTGACG